>JAYZKF010000157.1:0-4778 GCA_036163755.1 Fidelibacterota bacterium | reverse complement strand
ATTGATAGTGGAGGTGATATAGAGGCGCTCCCCAGTATGTTTCTATTTGGTGGATTATGGACTGTCATATCAGGTATTTTTACAGTCCCAGCCGGTGCCCTTATTGGTTATGGCCGTGCGCAAGTTGACGAGGAGAATGCAGTGGAATATGTGATTGGCGATGGGGAATGGGTGATTGTTAAATGAAACACCTCTGGCTCAAAAAAAGGAGAGTAAAATGAATAAATTATTAAAACTTCATCCTTTTCTATTATTTATTTTCATTACTGGCTGTTATAACAACCCTACTCCACCATCAGAAATTATTGGGGCACGTATTTCCACGCTACAATATGAACGATTTGGTTGTCAAGCACTCAATGATGAAATTGATTTTTTAGAAGAGCGTAAACAAGAATTAACCACAGCGCAATTGGCGAGAATAAAGGAAAGTGAATTTCAGCAATGGTGGACGGAAGGAAGTGGCGCAGGTGATGGAATAGAGGCATCAGAATTGAATAGGGTTAAAGGTGAAATAAAAGCAGCTCGTAGAGTATTTGAAAACAAAGGATGCAATGCAACTAAATGAAACACCTCTGATTTAAATGAAAAAAGTTTTAATTGTATTAGCATTACTATTTCAAAATGGCTGTGAAAAAGTGGAAACTATAGAAAATTCAAGTTCCTATATTTTTGCTTGGACTAAAGATGAGAATGGATGGGATTCAGAATTTCTTACTGTAATTAATGCAAATCCAAAGGATAAAGATTATGGATCCTTGATCAAAACATTACCAGTTGGATATAACAATTTAAATGCTCATCATTCTGAACATCGTTTTCACGAAAGCAAAACTTTATTCACTAACGGATTTATGGGTGGACGTTCATTTATTTTCAATTTAGAAGACCCGTATAACCCTGAGCTGATCACTAATTTTACTAATATGAAAAAATACACTTTTCCGCACAGTTTCGAACGTCTTCCCAATGGAAATGTGTTAGCCACATTTCAAACCATAGGAGAGGGAAATAAAAAAGAAGGCGGATTGGTAGAAATCACTTCAAAAGGTGACTATGTTAGATCCGCTATATCATCAGATCCAGATATAGAGGATTTTATTCGACCCTATAGTTTAGCTATTTTGCCTGATTTAGATAGGGTGGTTTCAACTAGCGCAGATATGAAGGAAGCCGATCTTAGTCGAGTGGTTCAAGTATGGAGGTTATCTGATTTGTATTTAATTAAGACTATTCCCTTAGAGCCTGGACCACGTGGTAACGAACACTACGACCCTGCAGAACCTCGCGTTTTAAGTGATGGCAAGACGGTTTTAATTTCTACATTTTTTTGCGGGTTGTATCGGATTACTGATTTAGAAACCATTGACCCTAATGCCGAATGGGTCTACTCGTTTGCGTTTAATGATAAGTACGATTGTGCAATCCCCGCGGTTAATGGAGATTATTGGATACAAGCAGTTGGATCTAAAATATCCTTAGTTAGTCTTGACGTTTCAAATCCATCAAAACCTGTAAAGGTGGATGAACTTAAATTTAAAAAAGGTGAATGGCCTCATTGGATAGCAGTAGAGCCAAATGGACAACGGATAATTGTGACGGGTAACAATAGGTTAAAAAATAAGTTGATTATTGTAGACTTTAATTTGGAAACCGGTGAAATGTCTTTTGATAAAAACTTTAAAGATAAACGAACAGGAGAGATGGGTTTTAGTTTTGATAGATTTGATTGGCCACATGGCAATACAGATAGCGGTGTTCCTCACGGTTCAGTTTTTAGTATTGAATAAAAATAAATGAAAGCATTCCAATGAATTCACAATCCCTTAAAATAATCCTATTACTTATTTTTAATTATATTATAGCCCAGCATCCCATGCAAAGATGGGGTCTCGATAATCAAGGTGGTTTAATAGGTATTGGCTATAACCCTTTATCGTTTTTACCACGTGAAGTCCTCCAGGTGAATCCGTACAATGCTGAAATCACCAACTTAAATAATTTTTATTTTGACGGTGGAGACCTAGGGGGTTATTGGCATGAGGGTATGATGGTAACAGATCCGGATTCTGGATATATATATGGTTTATCATTTGATATGGGCATGCATCGAATTAAAATGGATGGGAGTTCAGTTGAGAAGACAGGTATTGTTTCTATGAACGTTCAGAATTGGGGTTTAGATGGTCAAGGAGGTCTTATTGGTATTGGATATGATGAATCAACACAACAAAATTATATAATTCAAGTAAATGTATCCACAGGAGCGGCTACCAAAATATTAAGCTTTTATTTTGTTAACAGTTGCTGGCATCCATGGATGATGGTAACAGATCCGAAAAATGGATATATTTATGCCAATGATTGCAACGCGCAATTATATCGATTAAAAATGGATGGAAGTGAAGTAAAAAAAATTGGTTATCTCAATGAATATTTTCAGCAATGGGGAATGGATGATAAAGGTGGTTTAATTGGTATTGGATATAATGAGACTTCAGCGATGAATGAAATTCGTCAGGTGAATATAAATACCGCTGAAGTAACGACCATTAAAAGTTTTGCCTTTAATACAGGGTGGTGGCATCCGGAATTTATGGTTACAAATCCCGATTCTGGTTTAATCTGGGCCATGTCTTTTGATGGAGATACTGAAGACCATTATCTGTATAAAATACAAATGGATGGGAGTAAAGTGGAAAATATTGGCCAGCTAAAACAAGTATCATTATCAGTTGAGGATGACCAATTCACTCCGACTGCATTTGCGTTGGAGCAGAATTATCCAAATCCATTCAACCCCACCACGACCATTAGATATGAAATTCCAGAAAATAGTTTTGTGAAGGTGATCGTATATAATATGTTAGGGCAGGCAGTACGTATTCTTGAGAATAGCTATCAAACAGCCGGGTCAAAAATATTATATTGGGACGCTATTAATGATCAAGGCGTATCTTTGCCGGGCGGTATTTATCTTTATGCCATTCAGGCTGGTGAATTTCATCAAACTAAGAAAATGGTATTGCTGAAATGATAAAACGCCTCTGGCTCATATTATTTGTAATTAGTTCTGTTTGGGGACAGACTAATAAACCATTAACTGTTGAAAGTCTTTCTTGGTTAACTGGTAGTTGGGAGGGGCCAATTAATGGAAATATACTAGAAGAAACATGGCTACCACCTCGTGCTGGTACTATAGTTGCTTTAGTTCGTTCATCAAATGAATCTGGTACCAATTTTGTTGAGATAATAATAATAAAAGAAATAAATGGGACACTTGAACTCCAACTTCAGCTTTTTGATAATTCATTAAAGCCGATTAATAAGAATCCACATAGTTTTGAATTAACAAAAATTGAAAACAATTATATATCTTTTAAAGGGGTTACTTTAGGCGCACATAAAACTTTGAGTTACGAACGACCTGAAAAAAATGTTTTCTATATTCGTTTTCATCCACACGATGGTGATGAAGTTGAAATTCGATTGACACCTCAGTAACGTCGGTTTTTTGTTTCTATACATTTAGGATTATTAGCACACACATTGTTGAGAAATTTTTTGTAATTTTCTGTATGAAGCAATACTCGAGAATATTTGCTTTACTTCTCACCCTTTCAAATATAACCGCCCAAGAAACAATAATCGCCTTAGAGCTTGATACTGCTTGGGAAAAATTAAAAAAATCAATTTCTAAGGGAGATTTTCGTTCTTTTAAATCTGTTTATCATCGAGATGCCATTTTAGTAAATGGAATATCAAAAAAGACTTATCCTATCAAAAATGCATTTGAAGGTTGGGAGCAAGGGTTTGATGATACTAAATCGGGAATAATTACCGCTCATTTAGATGTTAGATTTTCACAAAGACTCTATGATAATTCTTCAGCACACGAAACAGGCATTTTTCATTACTATACCGTTAACAAAGATGGCAAACAAAGTGATAGTTATGTTCATTTTGAATCTCTCTGGGTAAAAAAGAATAATAAATGGATAATGATAATGGAGAATCAAAAATCAAGAACTGATAAAGATGAATGGGATGAATTAAAATGAAACGCCTCTGGGTAAAATAAAAGAGGAAAAATGGATAGAAAAGAATTCTTAAAAACAAGCGCTATCCTGACGGGCGCGACAATTCTCCCCACAAATTCCGTTTTTGCTGAAAATATAAATAATAATGGCATTGACAAACTAACGGACGAAAACGGAAACTTTATCCATCAACCACTACCTTACAATACTGACGGCCTCGAACCATTTATGGATGAAGAAACATTGCATCTGCATCATTCATTTCATCACGGCGGTGCAGTTAAAGGGGCAAACAAAGATATAGAAATGATAAAAAAGGTAATGGATAGTGATGATTTAATAATGGCTGACCACTGGACAAAGAAACTTTCATTTCACCTCTCCAGTCACATTTTGCACAGCATATTCTGGACAAACTTGGCCAAAAAGAAATCTCAACCGACTGGCAACTTACGTAAGAGAATTGAAAAGGATTTTGGCTCAACTAATAAAATGCAGGGACTTTTAGTAAAACTATCAAAATCGATAGAAGGAAGTGGCTGGGGGATTCTTGCATATCAGCCTTATTCAGATAATTTGGTGGTTCTCCAATGTGAGAATCATCAAAAGTTGACAGTTTGGGGAGCAATTCCACTATTGGTCATTGATGTATGGGAACACGCTTATTACCTGAAATATAAAAATAAGAGAGGCGACTTTGTGGATGCTTTAATGAATATTGTCAACTGGGACAATGTA
>JAYZKF010000156.1:0-12023 GCA_036163755.1 Fidelibacterota bacterium | reverse complement strand
AGCCTTTTGTTAGCCATGCCATTGTTAAATGTGAAGCATCAGGACATTTTTCTTTTAAATATGCTGCCAAACAATCCGTTGGGATTACATCAGAACCAACGCCAGGGCATAGCACAACCCCAGATGCAAGAGCTGCATCATCTTGACTATTTGCATAATCATAGACGGCGATTTCACCAGTAATATCAATATAGTGTGCATTTGATTCTAAACATGCCTGAATCATTATTTTGGCTGTAGCTGAAAATGGTCCTGCGCAATTTGCAACAACATCACAGCCGTCAATTTGAGATTTAACTTTTTCTACAGATGATAGTTTAAAGACTTTTGATTCAAGTCCATTTTTGCTAGCTATTGCAACAACATCTGTGGAGCGTCCTGCCAAAACAGGTTTGAGCCCTCTTCTAATTGCCTCATCAACAACTAATCTCCCTGTATAGCCATTGGCTCCATAAATCATCCATTTTTTATTTTCCATAACTAATGGATTATAAAGGTATATAAATGAGAATAAAAAATAAAAAGAATCAGACTATTTGTTTTGCCTTTATAATATTATTAATCTATTTCCATATTGCCGCTGTCCATATCCATCCCTCCATCACGATCACCTCGCTGACGACTATAACGGCTTCTATCTTCCATTTTTCCAAAACGATATTCTAAAGTCAAACGTATTGTTTGGCTACTCCAATTGCGATCAGAATCTTGATACCAATCTCTTATACCATCTTCATCTATATCACCCCAAGTTTCAAAACGAAAGCCTGAGAGTCCAAATGGATCACCTATATTTAAAGTTAAATTTAATCTTTCATCCATTAATTTTTTCTTTAACGACATCGAAGAAAAACTCATAGCATCCATTTTACCAATTGCAATATCTCTTGCTGGCATATAAAACATGAAAAACATGAATTCAGTTGTAGAGTTGATATTCCACATAGTTGTTACTCTCATGCGCTGCCCTTTAGCAGTTTGATCATAATCAGAACCATATAATTCAGTATTGATTTCATCCCAATAAAAAGAACCAGAAAACATCAGTCTTAATTTTTTCCCAAGTGAACCAACCGCACTATATTCAATACCTTGAGATATTTGTTCATTAACATTAGCATAAGTTGCTATAGATGTACCATCTGATTTCATTTGCTTATAGCGTTCCATTTTATCAGTGGTATGACGATAATATCCTCCTAATGTCAATGATACTCCTCTAGAAAATCGACTAAAATTCAATTCATATGAATCCGTATACTCGGGCTTTAAGAATGGATTACCCTTCCTAATATTTTTACTATCCTGGCGAGAACTAAATGGGTTTAACATTCGAGATCTTGGGCGATTAACCCTTTTAGAGTAACTAGTCTGAATTTGCAATAATTGCGGTGCACCAAATGACATTGATAAGCTTGGATAAAAACTTGAATAGGGATTTTTAAAGGACTCATTAGTGGTTTTGAGCTCAGACATCATATCCACAGTTTCATATCTTCCACCAACATTATACCCGATAAAACCTAAAGCTCCTCCATATTGTATATAAGCTGCATGAACAGTTTCATTATATTCAAATTCATTTGAATAAGCTCTATCTGCAACATATTGCTTGGTTGTCTCATCAAAAAGTTCAGCTATTTGTTTATCCCCGCGATCAGTGGATTTACTATTTAATCCAAATTCTAACTTAGAGTCATTCTCAAAAGGGTGGGTGTAGTCCAACTTAAAATTGTAACTCTTACTTGTTCCATCCTGTCCATTTTTGGCGCGATCATCATATACGTAATTCGCACCACCGTCATCATTATTGTAATATTCATTAAGCCCATCGTTCAGTCCATCAGAAAATCTAAGGTATGATGTAAGTTTTTGTTTTGGGTTTGTAAATTTTTTATCATAGTTCAAGTTGACATCATATCCATTCCGATCACCATCTCCATTTGTATAACGCCAATATTTTTTGTCCCCAGGACCGCTATCTAAAGTATATGTCTTATTCTCGTTATTGCGAGTACCATTACTTATTGTCGCCGATAAACCTAATGATTGAGTAGGATCTATAAAATATTCTACGCCAGTTTTTACAAAGAGATTTGGACCACCAGATTCCGAATCACTTTTTTTATCTAAAGTATTTTTAAAACCTGGGAATTGCATTGTACGGATACTGGTACCATCTGAAATCCTTTTTCGATCATTCATTCCTAAGTTTATATATGAATTGAAAGCTGTTGTGCGATAGTTAACCTGTCCAGATAGATTAGAGCCACCTTGAGAATCACCTCCAGTATTGATATTACCATTTAAACCTGCAAATTTATTTTCCTTTAGAACAATATTGATAATTCCTGCCATTCCTTCTGGATCATATTTAGCCCCTGGATTAGTCATAACTTCAATATCAGCTATGTTTGCAGCGGGAACACTTTGGAGAAGTGATTTAATATCACCGCCTGCAATACTAGAAGGTTTCCCATCAATCATCAAGTTTACTTTTGAACTCCCCCTTAAACTGATATTATCATCTGGGTCAACCTCAACACCTGGAACCTGACGCAATGCATCAATGGCATTACCTCCAGTTGTCAGTGAGTTTTTTTCTACATTAAAAACTCTTTTTTCAGCTGTTTGTACAAAAAGGGGCCGCTCTCCTTCAACATTGACACCTGCCATTTGAAGCGTTGTTTGACTTAATGCAATAGTTTCAAGGTTATATTCCGTCTTATTATCTCCAAAAGGCATAAAGTTATATGGTCCTAATTCTTGTTTTTTATATCCAATGTATTCAATAACAATTTTATGACGTCCTAATGGAATTTCTTTTACATGGAATTCTCCATCTTCATTAGAGATGCCACCTGTCATAATTGTATTACTACGGTTATTGATAATGGCAACAGAAGCATAGGGAATAGGTGTGCCACTAGTAGAATCCACAACAGTACCATATACAACTCCAATTTTTGGTACTTTTTCAGGATCCATTTGTCGTTGCTGATTCCAGCTCCTACCCCCACTTCTTTGAGCATAGGCAAGGTTAGCCAAAATGATTAATGTCAATATCATTATTTTTTTCATAATAGAATTTAACCTTTTTATTTATTTCAAAGCATATATATGCTTTGACTCATGAATTTTGATTTAGTTAAATAATTAGAATGCGTATCTAAAGCCTAAATCGGCAGTTCGTCCATAATGCTGTTCATAACTTAAAGAATTATACTTAAATCTATTTATATCAACTTCTTCCGTTATATTATTTACATTCAAGAAAACAGATAAACCATCTATCGGTAAATCCTGTTTCATTGATAAATCCCATCTTGTGTAGTCATCTGTATTTACTCGTAGTTCTGGCCAGAAGTCAGTTCTTAAAAATATATTTGATTTGTGAAGCATTGATAATCTACCTGAGAATCCTTTATAATCATATCCAATCGAAAGATTAATAATTTCATTGGGTTGATCAATTAATCGATCCGTATAAAAAGTATCAATATTTGTTGTAGTCAAAGTTGGAGGAAACGTACTCCAATCAAGATCATATTCAAGAATAGTACGAGGGTACTGTACTTCAGATTCAGTAACTGTATAATTTGCATTTAATACAAGACCTCTTAGCGGTCCAGGTAAGTACCAAAATCTTGTTTGCCAATCAAATTCCATTCCTTTAAGCGATACAGGGAAAGGATTATTAAATGTATAATTTTGCATGATATAATTTCTTGTTCCTGATGGCAATCCATATTCTCTTGGATTAATGATATACCTACTTCCACTATTATATATCAGGTCCGCAATTGTTTTTTCAAAATATGTAATAGTAAAGAATCCAAGGTAATTATTGTTTACAGAAACACTGTAATCCGTATTTTCTGAAACCCCTGGACTTAAGTCTGAAGTTTTATAATTAACGCCAGAACCAGGACCATCAATTTCCCAAAATGGAATTATATCAGTATAATTTGGTCTGGTGAGGGTTTTGGTGCTTGCATATCGAAGTGTTAACCATGATACAGGATTGAACTTTATAAACAATGCAGGAAGAAAATATTCATTTTCCCTCTCTTTCCTAGATTCTCGACCAGTGAAAACCCAATGAGGCAAAGGTGTCTTGTAACTTCTCCAAGAATTATAATTAGTTTTATTTATCTCTGTACGTTCACCATAGATGATATTAAGCTTTGACAAAATATCCAGATCTATCATAGCATAGTTTGCACTATAATCTTCTTCTCCAGAATAGTCATTTTGAATCGTATTGGTTTCATGTATTCTATGCATGATATACTCGTCAATCGTAGACGCGCCTGGTGAGTATCGACCATAGTTTTCCCTAAAAAATTGAAATATCTCCATCATAAAATCAAGATCTGCAGCAGGTCCTAATGGATATCTTCCTTTCATAAAATTGCTAGAATCATAATTATCATTAATAAAAGCCCATATTGACAAACGCCTTGCATCTGGCCCCCTATTTTCAGCAATTCTAGGAAACTCTTCTTCTAAAGCAGCTCTTGGCCCAGCTAAGCCAGCGGCAGCTGCTACTGGTGCATATTCATGATTTTTATCATACGTTCTTGTTTTTGTACGAAACTTGTTTCCAAACTTTATATTACCCGATAAAAATCTAGTTATTTTAAAATCATATTGAAGATTAATACCATTTGTTTTCTCCAATTCATTACTTCTTACATAATTAAATGAATAATTATTCAAAGCCATATTGGTCGTATCATTTTTTAATACCTCAAAAATATTATCTACGCCTGTAATTTTATTTGTGGGTATAGTATAAGCCATCGTTTCGTCGAAAACGAACGAATAAGTTTGACGATCATTTGTGGATTCACTTGAAGAAAAATATGCGTCAAAATGTAAGCTGTTGAAGAAAGATTGTTTATACTTAAATGTCTGTGTTATAACATTAATTTGGTTATCATTAGTCCCAGAAGTGTGGCCTCTACCATTATTTCCTAAAGTAAAAGAGTCTGAATAATTTGTGATATCTTTACTAATCGAACTATTCAAATAACTATAACTTATATTACCCTTCGTTGGGATTTGGAAACCAATAAATGGAATTGGAATATTAGTTTTTGGTATTTCAAAGTCTAAAACCATTAAGCTATTTTCTCTTTTATTTTTTCGCAGTACATCCGTGATATTCATACCGGCTAGTGTAAGGGGATTGATTGAATCTAATTTTGCTCCCGGGTTTGTATACCAAGCACCAAGCTCATTTGAACCTCGATTCCTATTTTCAAAATCTAATTGACCAAATGCACCAATGCGATCTTTCCAAAACCGATTGCCAACGCTTAAAACAATTTTATTATCATTATAGGTTTCTCGAAGTCCATTATGCATTCCCTGTGCAATAACATCTGCATGCAATCCTGGCTTCGCTTTTTTTAAAATAAAATTAACCGTACCTCCCAAAACGTCTCCATCATTATCAGGCGTACCCGCTTTTGTAAGTTCAATTCCATCTAACATGTATTGTGAAATCATGCTTAGATCTGTACTCCTATCATCTGGATCCGTAGAAGCTAATCTAGTCCCATCAACTGTAACTGCATTGTACTTTGGAGAAAGGCCTCTAATAACAACTTTATTCCCCTCACCACCTTCTCTTTTGATTGTAACACCGGGTATCCGCGCAACAGATTCTGCTGCATTAGCATCGGGTAGTTCTTGAATTCGGTCAGATGAGACAACATTCTTAAGTGATTTTGATGCTAATTGTCTATTAATAGCATCCATTTGCCCCTTCGCCTGTCCAGTTACGACAACTTCTTCTCCTTGAATTGACGTATAACTCAGCGTAAAATCTATTGATAGGTCTTCACCAAGTATAGTAATCGAATCTTCGAATGTTTTATACCCAATATAGGTCACCTTAACTAAATACGAGCCTTCTCTGACTCCTGAAATATTATAAAATCCATCTTCAGTCGTTGCGGTTCCATGACTCGTCCCGGCAAGGTAAACATTCGCACCAACAAGTGGAGTACCTTCTTTTATATCAACAACTTTACCAGAAATAGAAAATTTCGGAGCGGTTAAAACATCAAGGATTTGCGCATTTGATAATCCAACAAATAATAGAATAGAAAAAATGTATTTATTAAAATTTTTCATAAATAGCTTACCTTTATATTAAATCTTTATTCCCATTTGATTTAGTTTATTTCTCTTATTCATTATTTTATCTTGACTTCCACAAGGTTGATCAACAAACATTTCTCGTTTATACGTTTCGACACACTGGAGTTGAAGATTTATAAACTTTGTCTTATAGTCATCAACTTTTTTAACTGACTCAATATTTTTTGTAAATGCTTCGAATGAAGTATAGTTATCCCTTATATCGATTGCACTATCTAATAAATCAAAAGCAATTTCATAGCAGTCGCAAACTTTATCGATTTTAAAATAATTATTTTTTATTTCCTTCGGTTGAGAACTTATATAATTGTCAAATGTAATTTTGTCTTTATTTTGATTTCCTAATCGTTCTGAAAAGATCGTATATAGAACAATTATTATTGAGCACATGAAAAATATACTTAACTTTATTTTATTTGACATTTCAGTAAATAATTTTGGTCTAAAAAAACAGTGGGGCAAGAAAAACATTCTTGCCCCATCTGTTATACGCTAGTGTATCGTTCATCCTTAAGGAAATTTTCTCTATTAATACCTTAAGAATAGAGTTTTACTTAATAAAAAGTAAAATTATTTCATTAACACCATTTTATGTGTCTTTGATATTCCATCAGCTTCTAATCTATAATAATAGATTCCTGAAGGCATTTCGTTAGCGCGCCACTGAATTTTGTGGCTACCCATAGGCTTATAGCCATCTACTAACCTTGCAACTTCCTGCCCCAAAATATCATACACTGTCAATTTTACACCACTCGCTGTATTAAGCGAGAATTCAATTGTTGTTGTAGGATTAAATGGGTTTGGATAGTTCTGATTCAATGTGAAAGTCTCTGGAGCAATCGCTGGTTCTTCATCGATTGAAAGTTGAGTACGAGGATGCCATCTTGGGTCTCCAACTAATCCACCAGTCTCACTAGCAGTTGCTGCTGCAGAAGACTTATCATAACTCATATCATAATAATTATTCATGACAGGCCACTTAATAGCAATGTAGCTATTATCTGGCTCATACATCCACCATCCTGTATCAAATGGTTTTGTGTCACTCTTTAGATTATCTCTGAAATCCCATGTCCGTGCAAGCTGTGTCTTAATATAAGCTGAATTTAATCTTAAACCTGGGTTTGCATTAATATTCGTAGTTGTATCAACATTGACTCCACGATTTTGTGCAATCGCTGCCTTTGTAGAATCATCTACACCGATGCTTTGAAGCGCTAGAGGTAGCATGGTATCACCAACTGTAGTCACAGTAGTAGTCGTATCATAAGTAGTATCCGTACCTGAAACAGTTGTATCTATTGTTGATGTGCTTACTTCCCACGACCATGGTTGAGTTGTAGTCATAAAATCGGTAAGCTCTTTAGAATGCCACCAAACATTATGATGGTAATTAATGTTTCGAGCCATATGATTTACTACATCAGCACCTACTTTTGAGACACTATCTTTGTGAGTGTACTCAGGCATCACCTTAAACTGGCCTGCGCCACCTTTATGCCAAACACCCCATCCACTAATATCATAAGTAGATTGACCGTGTGATTTAGTATTATATAAAAGATTATTTTTTACTGTCATATTGTTTTGACCGCGATACCAAATCGCTCCCATAACAATATTTGCAAATGTGTTATGATTCACCGAACCATGATCAACTTGGCTATACACAACAATTGCTTCACCAATAACATTACTAATTGTACTATTTTCAACAATTAGGGTATCAATAGTTCCCATCCAAGATCCACCACCCCATGTTAGTCCGCCAAAGTATTGACCACCTGGGCCATTGGTAAATGCTTTTGCAATTGAGTTAGTAAATAAAAAGTCAGAGGAAGTACCAAATGTTGAATGCACGAATGTTACATAATGAGATGCTACAACATTATTTAAATGTACATGGTTTAAATCACCACGTGAAGTAACAACTGATCCAAGATTAAATGTCTGCGAAAGAGCCGCACCATTTAAAATAACATTATCTACAATTAGTCTGGTTCCATTTCCATAAACTTGAAAGTTACCATTTGGCCAACCGGTAAAACCTGATTTACCATCTGCTCCAGGCATCGGTTGAATTGTCGCAGGATGTTCGCCTGCTGCATATGCTGCTCCAACAATTTTCATGTTACTGTTAACATTGATTTCTGTGAGCTGCAAATAAATTTTGTTTGCTTCTAATAGATATACATCATGTGCCTGCTTACCATCTGATGTCGTATCAGCTTTAATTGTACTTTCAATATTTCCAGGTTCACCTTTCCATACAACTTTTAGGGTATCCTCGGCAAAAAGTACATTAAGACTCAAAGAGCCTAATATTATAAGACTTGATAGCTTTTTTAACATATTTATCCTCCGAATTAGTATTTACTTAGAATTTTATTGGTTTATAAGTAACTGTCGAGATTATTGTATTTTTTTGGAGTTTGCAATAAATTTTTCAAAAATTTAACGATTATTGTTAATCCAATTTATAACTTCAATTAATTCATTAAATACAGGGGCTCCTGTATTTTCTAATCTACTTCTACTTACGTGACCCTTTGATATTAAAAGACAATTAGATCCAACAGAATCTGCTATATCTTTATCATGAATCGTATCACCAATAAATAAGACTTCCTTAGGGTTAAGGTTTAAGTCTTTAATTGTTTTTTGTGTTAATGCTTCTTTGCCATATGCGTAATGATTATCAGTACCTAATATTTTGATAAAATAATCATTTATATCATGATGTTCTAGAATCTGATTCAACATTTCCTGACTACTTGCTGATAATAATGACTGCTCAATACTCAAATTCTTCACATGATCTAAAACATCTCTTACACCTTGATGTAATTGAAGCTCATGGCATCGAGCCATATAGTTATTTATAAATTCAGTTCCAGAAATATTAAAAGACTCTTTTTCAAAATCAAATCCTAACTTTAAATAATAGTCTTTAACTGGAAAACAAAAATTATCTAGAAACCATTCTTCAGTCATTTCTTCCATATCGCGTTTTTTTAGAGCTTCATTCATAATCTCAATACAAAAACGCCGATCATCAATTAAAGTCCCATTCCAGTCCCAAATAATGTGTTTATACTTCATGATAAGGCACAAAACTCAGGGATAATTTGATAAAATGAAATAACTTTTCTACCTATGGAAATCACAATAAATAAGATTGCTGAACAAATTAAGGAAAGATTAGAAAAGCCTCTCCCTGGGAATGAAGCACATCTGACTACTAGAATAAAAACAAAATCAGAAGTGACTTTTCCTAATACCCAAGAAACAGCAAGACCTGCAGCTGTACTTATTTTGCTTTTTCCATTTGAAGATGAAATTCAATTTTTTTTAACTAAACGAACAGAAGATGTTGAACACCACAAGGGGCAAATATCATTACCTGGGGGGATAAGAGAAAACGATGAATCTCTCAATGAGACTGCTCTTAGAGAAACTAAGGAAGAAGTTGGTATAGACTCTACAAAGATTATTATTTTAGGAAGCTTAACACCTTTTTTTATTCCTGTAACAGGATATATTGTCCATCCATTTATTGGTTGGTGTAAAGAAAAACCCTCTACAAAAATCCATGATGTTGAAGTCAATCAATTATTTTCAGTTTCAATTACTGAATTAATGGATGAAAAAATTTTACAAACTGAACAATGGAATATTCGCGGATATGATGCAATCGTACCCTACTATAATTTTGGGAAATGCAAAGTTTGGGGCGCTACCGCTGCAATATTATCTGAGTTTAAATCTATTTTAGAAGACATATCATCTATATAATTTTAAACTATATTTTCTTATATAAATAATTTAGGTAAATCAACAAATGGCTAATAGAATCGGTATAGATTTAGGTGGAACAAAAATTGAAGCGATTATTATAGATGATCAATTTCAGGTTATAGATCGAAAGCGTATTCCTACACTTAGAGATGAAGGGTACGATGCTATAATCAATCGTATAATAGACCTTTCAAAGGAAATGATTGGCATTGGTGATATTGATGGACCTATTGGCATTTGTACTCCTGGTACTATTGAAGCAACAACAGGATTACTCAAAAATAGTAACACCGTTTGTTTAATTGGAAAACCAATTCAGAAAGATATGGAAGATGCTTTAGGTATCCCTGTCCTAATGGAAAATGATGCAAATTGTTTTGCGTTAGCTGAAGCAACAATAGGGGCCGCTAAAAAGTATGATGTTGTATTTGGTGTTATTCTTGGCACTGGATGTGGCGCAGGTATCGTTATGAATAAAAAGATTCATCGTGGTGCTAACGCAATAGCTGGAGAGTGGGGACATCATACTCTTTATCCAGGTGGTAGATCATGCTATTGTGGAAATCAGGGTTGTACTGAATCTTATATTTCAGGAACGGCATTGGAAAGTGAGTGGAAAGAATTAACTGGGGAGTTTGCTACGGTTACAGACGTTATCGATAACAAAATGTATGAAGCCCACCCGGAATGGAAAGAGAACTTCATGATGAACTTTGGCCGTGCATTATCTAATGTAATTGATATACTTGATCCTGATGCCATTGTTATGGGTGGCGGTCTTTCAAAAGTAGATTTATTATATACTGAGGGAATGCAAGCGGTCTATAAAGAATCATTTAGTGAAGTTGTTCGAACTCCAATAATAAAAAATAAACTTGGTGACTCTGGCGGCGTATTTGGCGCTGCTATGATAATGGATCATATTTGAAATTTGGTAAGTGGCTATATAACCTAACTAACACGGATCAATATATCCTTGTAGGTTACTTTATCGTGGGGCTGGGATTATCTTATTTAACTATTACTGCTCTTAGATTCTGGCATAATAGAATTCATGGTAGCAATAAATATTCACATGCTGTGCGTACTACACCGTTTGCTTTATTGGGAATTGCGTTTGTTTTTGCTACACTATTATATATGTCAACAGGAGAGCTGATTACTCGCTGGATTATTGAGTCTCAGCAGTAAATCTATTTTTTCTTCTTTCGCTTCATTTGTAGAAGCTTCCAGGCTGCCTTAGGAATTTTATCTAAGTCATTCATTTCCCCAGCTCCCTTTAACCATTCTCCGCCATCAATTGTAACAACTTCACCATTTATATAAGCCGCCTGATCGCTGATCAGATAGGTTGCAAGATTTGCTAATTCAATATGTTCGCCCAAACGTTTTAACGGAATACGGTCTTTCATTTTTTTCTCTATTCCTAAACCAGGAGGCGCTAAACGAGACCATGCACCTTTAGTTGGGAAAGGTCCAGGTGCTATTGCAACCGTTCGAATTCCATATTTGGCCCACTCGACTGCTAGTGAACGTGTCATGGCTAAAACACCTGCTTTTGCACATGCGGAAGGGACCACATAACCTGAGCCAGTATAAGCATAGGTTGTAACAATATTCAATATAACGCCAGCCTTATTTTTGCGCATGACCTTACCTACTGCTTGTGTGCAATGAAAGGTCCCATTTAATACGATATCAACAACTGTTTTAAAGGCATTTGAACTTAAATTTTCTGTAGGGCTAATAAAGTTGCCTGCCGCATTGTTAAGCAAAATATCAATCTTACCAAATTTTGATACGGTTTTTTCCACCATCGTTTCAACTTGCTCGGGGTCACGTACATCACATGAAATCGCCAGAACTTTTGAACCATGCTCGCTTAATTCTTTTGCTGTTTCATCAATGACATTTTGACGCCGGCTAGTAATAACTAAATCGGCTCCTAATTCAGCAAAACGGGTAGCCATGGATTTGCCTAGACCTGTACCTCCACCTGTAACTACAATCTTTTTTCCTTTTAATAATTGAGCATCAAACATCTTTTT
>JAYZKF010000155.1:0-3266 GCA_036163755.1 Fidelibacterota bacterium | reverse complement strand
TATTCGTTCTAACCGTGCTTATGGAGTTCTATCTCTTGATGCATTAGATCAAATTTTCGTGAATTTTTCATTAGCAAATGAATCACACTCTACCATAAGTAAAGCGTATAATTATCCTGCTTTGGATGTAGCATACCAGATGACAGATATGGTAAATGGATTTGCTCCATTTGTTAGTTTTGCAAAACTTCGTGTAGCATATGGTCAAGTTGGTGTTAGACCTTCTGCTCATCGATTTGAAACTCTTGCAGAAAGTGGTTTTGGCTATAGCTCTTATAGTGATCCAGTATCAGTAGGTCAGTGGGGCGGTGGATATCGCGTTGACGATGATAAAGGTAACCCTGAATTAAAGCCAGAAGTAAAAACTGAGACTGAATTTGGCATGGATTTACGTTTCTTAGATGACAAGTTTTCTCTTGGATTCACATCTTATAGTAACACAATCGATGATATGTTGATTAATACGACTCTTTCTCCAACATCCGGTTATGATACACAATATGCAAATGCTGCAAAGATGGAAAACAAAGGTTTTGAACTTGATGGTTCTTGGAATGTCATGACAAACCAAGATCAGGCATTAGAATTAACATTTAACTGGTCTACAAATGAAAACTTGGTCCTTGATTTAGCAGGTACTCAAGTGCTTTATTTAGGTTCTGGATCGGTTAATTCAGTTGCTTTAGATCCAACATTTGATGGAAACAAATATCCGATTGGTACGCTTTTTGGTACCGGTTCTCAAACTGAAGATGGAAAATGGGATGGTAAGTTGAAATTGGATGCCAATGGCTTTCCAATGATTACTTCAACCAAGATTCCATTAGGAGATCCTAATCCTGATTGGCGCGGTACCCTTGGCTTAAATGCTCGCTTGGGCAATCTTACCATGAATATGCTTTTTGAGCATTCACAAGGTGGATATTACAGTCCTAGAACTCAATGGGTATTAAGAAGATTTGGAACTACTGCAGATACAGATAACGAAGTTACCCTCACCAAAGATCTAAAAAATGTTGATGGTAAAACAATTGCTTCAGGAACAACCGTTCGTGGTTTTATTGAAAACTTCGGTGGCGGTGATGTGTTGCTTGATGAAGCATGGTTTCGTCACGGTATTGGCGGTGGATTTGGTGACAATCAAGCCTACAATTTTTCCATCAAAGATGCGACTTTTTCTCGTATAAGAGAATTGTCACTTACTTATATGTATAATGGTTCAGCATTAGAGAATGTTGGTTTAAGTAGCCTTACCTTCACAGGAACTGCGCGGAATCTGTTCGCGTGGTATAAAGAGTTGGTCGGCGTTGATCCTGGTGTGAATGTAGGTGGTATTCAGACAGGTTTTGGTTTGGATTACTTTGCTAATCCATCAACAAAATCCTTTTTATTCTCATTAACGGCAAACTTCTAAGGGGGAGGGAATAAAAATGAAAAAACAAATTAAAGGTTTAAATACAATGAAGAAAATTATCGCCCCATTAACTGCAGTTGCATTAATAATGACTGGGTGTGACGTAGATAAATCAATCAATGATAATCCAAATGAGATCACATTAAAAGATGTTGATGCAAGACTGTTTTTAAATGGTGCACAATTAGCTAACATTATTGTGCAGGTAAGTCATTTGAATCGTATATCTGGAATGTTCTCAGGGCAGTTAGTTGGTTTTACATCCCTATATTCAAATATTTATGGATATTCATTATCTGCTGTTGAATCTAATGGTGAGTGGAGACGTGCCTATACGGGTGTTGTGACCAATGCTAGGCATATTATTGCTGCTGCACCTGATGATAAACTATTAGTGGGAATATCTAAAGTATTAGAAGCGAATGCGATCGGTACTTTGGCAATTACGATGGGTGGCGTTCCATACTCTGAAGTTGGGACAAAAGATGACCCGAAGTTTGATTCTCAAAAAGAGGTTCTCGCGGCATTGTCAACATTGCTGGATGAAGGAATTGCTGATTTAGGCTCCGCTTCATCTCGTAATGAGTCATTTGATATTTATTTCAATGGAGATAAAGACAAATGGATTGCTGCTGCATATACTTTAAAAGCTCGCTTTGCGTTAGTTCAGAAAAATTATTCTGGCGCATTAGCTGCTGCTAACAGTGGTATTGCCGCTGGTGGTGATATGCTTTATATCCCTCGTGGAGATGCTGCTATTAGCTCTGGTGATAAGAATCTTTTCTATACAATTCTAGAAGGTTCAAGGACTGGAGATCTTGGAAATAAAGGAAGTTATCTCTTGCAAATGCTAAACCCAGCTGAAGCTGTTTATCGTGGAAATGCAAAGACAAATGAATTGGCTAGGCATAATTATTACATGGTTGATGAAACAACAGGTTCAGGTAACACTGGTGTTGCTTCACAGTATGAATCTCAGCCAATAGCTACTTACGCTGAAAATCAGTTAATTAAAGCTGAGGCTGCAGCAAGAACTTCAGGTTTTACTGCTGGCTTAGGTCATTTGAACGACTATAGAGCGTGGCTTAATGGTGGCGGAAGATTAAACGCAACTCATGATGTTGATTCACTGTACAAGTATGAAGCGTATGTAGATGCGGACTTTGATGCTGGCGGTATGGAAAATGCAGATAATGTGTCTAAAGACAAAGCCTTACTACGCGAAATTATTGAAGAACGCTATGTTTCAGGCTTTGGCTCATGGATGCCTTTTGATGATCACCGTCGTTTACGTGGTGCTGGCGAAAGTGACCTTGTTGTACCATTTCCTTTAAATACAGCAGCTGCTACAGCACATATTGAACGTCTCCATTATGCACAAGATGAGATTACTTCTAACTCAAATGCTCCTGGTGACAAGACACTTTATGATAAAACTGAAGTCAATAAATAATTGATCTAATTTCTCTTAAATCAGTTTAAAATAATAAAAAACCTCCATTTTTTAATGGAGGTTTTTTATTTTCATTAACAATAATCTTAGGTGAATTATGAAAAAAACATTATGTATTTCTACATTTTTGCTGTCGTTAAATGCACAATCGATTACATCGGAACAGCTAGATAAACTTACATTTAGGAATATCGGTCCATCCGTGGCAGGGGGGCGGATTCATGACGTTGAGGTCGTTCCCAATGCTCCTGAAATAGTTTTTATTGCATCTGCTTCAGGTGGTATTTGGAAATCCACAAGCAAAGGAACTATTTGGAAGCCTGTATTTGATAATGAATTAGTTTCAAGTTTTGGAGATATGGCTATTTCTAAATCAAACTCAAATATTATTTATGCAGG
>JAYZKF010000154.1:0-2997 GCA_036163755.1 Fidelibacterota bacterium | reverse complement strand
TGATATATATAATATGGTAATGGATTTTGACCGTGAAAAAATCCTTTCTAAAAAAGATGAAATTGAAAAACATGATCCAGAGCTATGCAAGTCTTTACTGAAAGAGGCAGGTGAGCTTGGATTGCTTGGTATCGATATCCCAGAAAAGTTTGGTGGAACAGATTTGGATAAAATCACCACAGCTATTACAGCAGAAGCATTAGTTTGTAATCCATCATTTGCGGTGGCTTGGGGTGTTCAAACAGGTATTGGAGCATTACCATTAATATGGTTTGGTACGGATGAACAAAAAGAGAAGTTTTTACCCAAGCTAGCTACCGGAGAAATGATTTGTGCCTATGGACTTACTGAACCTTCATCAGGTTCAGATGCAATGGAAGCAAAAACAACAGCAACGCTTTCAGATGACAAGAAACATTATATATTAAATGGGGAGAAAGTTTTTATTACCAATGGCGGCTGGGCTGAATTGTTCACTGTCTTTGCCCAAGTTGATGGAAATAAATTCAGTGCTTTTCTTATCGAAAAAGGCACTGAAGGTTTTACAGTTGGCCCTGAAGAAAAAAAATTAGGAATGAAGGGATCTTCAACTACTTCTTTGATTTTTCAAAATGCAAAAGTTCCCGCTGAGAATTTACTATATGAAGTTGGCAAAGGTTCAACTATCGCATTTAACTGTTTAAATATTGGACGATTTAAACTTGGTTGTTCCTGCCTTGGTGGATCAAAGTTAGCAATCAATGCTGCGGCTAATTATGCGCAGGAAAGAAAAGCTTTTGGTACAACAATTTCAAAACTTGATGCTATTATAAAAAAGATAGGTGAAATGACTATACGAACATTTGCCACAGATAGCATGATTTATAGAACGATTGGACTTTTGCAGAATGAGATTGACCTTTTAGATAATAAAGATTCCAAATATTATATCCATATGGGTGAAGCCATGGAAAAATTTGCTATAGAAACATCAATGGTAAAGGTGTTTGCTAGTGAAACCAGTCAATATGTTCTTAATGAAGCGCTTCAAATTTATGGAGGCTATGGATTTCTTGAAGACTATCCCATAGCATCAGGTTATCGCGATGATCGAATCAACCAAATCTGGGAAGGAACCAATGAGATTAATCGACAAATCATAGCCGGTTTTACGATGAAGAAAGCTTTAACAGAGGAACTCCCATTTCATAATGCCATTGCGAATATCGAGGAATACTTATCTAATAATGAACAAATGTCATCTGAAGAAATTTTAATGAATGAATCTCAATCTGTAGAAGCATCAAAAAGATTAGCCCTACTAATTTTTAATGAGGCACTGTGCAAATACGGACAGGATTTGAGGCATGAGCAACAAATTACAGAAATGCTCTCAGATACATTTACAGATATTTTTACTGCTGAAAGCACTATACTTCGTGCAAAAAAAATTATGGAAAGTGACTCACCGGAATCAACAGTGGTAGATATTGCAAAGGCTTATACAACTGAGATGGAAAAAAGAATTATGGCTAATGTTCGTACTATGACTATGGCTATATTTGATGAGAAAAGCCCAAAAGACTTTGAAGAAAAATTATCAAACTTTGAAAATCGTATGCGATTAAATAATAATGTGATTGGACTAAAACGAAAAATCGCACAGTACGTATTTGATCAAAATAAATATCCTTATTAGGAGATAAAATGAGTAAATCAGTTATTATTGATGCTGGCCGCTCACCGATTGGTATTAAAAATGGACAAATGATTGGTATCCGTCCTGAAGATTTGGCTGCGCAAGTTGTAAAACAGTTACTTGCAAGAAATGAATCCATTGATGCTAAAATGGTTGAAGATGTAGTTGTTGGCTGTGCTTTCCCTGAAGGGCCACAAGGAATGAATATTGGAAAAACGATTGGTGTACTTGGAGGACTGCCAGAAGAATCAACAGGAAAAGTTGTTAACCGTTTTTGCGGTTCCTCGATGGATGCAGTGCATCAGGTAAGTGCTGCGATCGATTGCGGTGATATTGATGTAGGCCTAGCTGTTGGTGTTGAAGATATGTTCTCAGTTCCCATGGGTGGGTTTGCTCCTGATTTTCATCCTGAGTTAGCTGAACAAGAATATTTTATAGGTATGGGTGAGACTGCAGAAAATCTGGCAAATGACTTAGATATATCTAGGGAAGACCAAGAAGCTTTTTCTATCTCGTCACATGAAAAGGCGCTAAAAGCTTATAAAGATGGAAATTTTGAGAAAGAATTGTTTTCTGTGAATGTTGATGGTGAAGTTACTGTTAAGAATGATGAAGGACCCCGTGAGCCTGATGTTGAAAAAATTAAGAGTTTAGGACCTGCTTTTATTGAAGGTGGCTCTGTGACGGCTGCAACTAGCAGCCCTATATCAATAGGCGCTGCTGCAGTATTAATCACAAGTGACACTTTTGCTAACGATAATAATCTAAAACCTCGAGCTGAGATAAGCGCAAGAGCAGTAGCTGGCGTTCATTGGAATCGCATGGGTATGGGACCACTTCCTGCAACTGAAAAAGCACTAAGTAAAGCAGGATTAAAAATGGATGAAGTTGAAACGATTGAACTAAACGAAGCATTCGCAGCACAGGCCTTATATGTTATTCGTGAAGGTGGCTGGGATCAAAATAAAATAAATCTTAATGGAGGTGCAATCGCATTGGGACACCCGCTAGGATGTTCAGGTGCAAGAATCATCACCACTCTTTTGAATGTCATGGAACAGCAAAACACAAACACAGGCTTAGCAACGATGTGTATTGGTGGTGGCCAGGGAATTGCAACAATAATTAAAAGGTCATAATTAATGAGTGGACAAATTAACAAAATAGCTGTCTTAGGTGCTGGAACTATGGGAGCACAAATTGCTGGACATTTCAGTAACGCCGGCATCCCTTCCTTACTATTTGATATCAATTTAGAATTAGCCCAAAAAGGAGTTGATGGATTAACAAAACTAAAGCCAGCCCCTCTTTATAAACCT
>JAYZKF010000153.1:0-11564 GCA_036163755.1 Fidelibacterota bacterium | reverse complement strand
AATCAAGATGTTTTCCGTTTTTCTGATCGTCTTTTTGACTTTTTAGGTCAAACAATTGATGTCGAGCTAATTAATGGAAAGAGTATGTCTGGTAAATTAATTGAAGTAAATGATAAAACAATTACCCTTCAAAGAAGACGTTCTGTTATTTCATTTAATAGAGATAGAATAGATTATATAAATGCTTCTGGATTAATGGAAAATATTGTTTATAAACCATCATTAACCTGGAATGTATCTTTAGAAAATCGAAGAAACACAATTGAAGGTGATCTTATATATCTTTCTAAGGGATTTGATTGGGATGCAATCTATCGTCTTATCCTAGATGAGTCTGGTAATGAAGCAAATTTCTTGGCAGAGGCTTATATCATTAATAAGAGTAATTTAAATTTCAATAATGTTTCTCTCCAGTTAGTTGAGGGTAAGCTCAAAAAGAATGGCTATTCAAATATACCCCCAATAATGATGAGGACAGCTCCTGATCAGGATACCGGACTTATCGAAGATCAATTGGGTGATTATCACATTTATCAATTGAACGAGTCTATTAATCTTTTAGCTCGGGAAAGTATCACTACTCGTCTTTACCCATCTCGAAGCATTTCTTTTGAGAAAACTTACCTATTTGAGAATGATGAAAGACGACAAAAAGAAGAACCTTTAGCAATTGAGTATCAGATTGCAAATACAAATGAAAATAATCTTGGAGTCCCTTTACCTAAAGGTAAAATTCAACTTTTTCAAACCAGCAAGAGTGGAACAATTGAATTTGTTGGAGAGGATGAAATCCGGCAAGTTCCGAAGGGGGAAACAGCCACGATCATTTCTGGCAGAGCATTTGATGTAATTGGAAAGCGAGTGGTTCTAAATTATAATAGACAGAAGAAAAGTGAAGAGACCTCAATAAGTATTAAAGTAACAAATATTTTACCCCAAAAAATCAAAGTTCGTCTTATTGAACATATTTTTGGAGATTGGGTAATACGTGATGCCTCAACAAATTATCGTAAAGAAGATGCTTCTACTATCCATTTCCCAATTACTGTTTCTGCGAACAGTTCTCAAACAGTGACTTATACTTATCGTAAGGAATGGAAGTAAGTTGTTTTGTCTGGGAAGACCTTAAGTCTTTCGTCTTCAATTCAATCTATAAATGGTATTGGTGAAAATCGCGTTTTAGCATTAGCTGAAGTAGGCATTAGTACTATCGGGGATCTTTTGGATTATTTTCCCCGAAAACATCTTGATCGCACAACATTAACCTCAACATCAGATCTCAAAAAAGGGACTCATGCAACTATTATAGGAAAGGTAGAAGTTGCAGGTATACGCCAAAACAAACGAAGAAAATATTTTCAAGCTATTTTATCTGATGGTAAAGGTATGTTAACGCTTACATGGTTCAATGGCGCAAGTTATATGAATAAAACAATTAAGGTCGGTGATCGCCTAGCTGTTAGCGGAAATATTGATTTTTTTAATGGATATCAAATTGTTCATCCCGAGTTTGATATACTAAAAGATAATGAAGACCCAATAAACTCTGGTTCAGTAATACCGCTATATCCAATTACAACTAAATTAAAAAAAACAGGATTAGATAGTCGAGGTATTCGGCGAATAATTAAATTGAGCCTGGATTCATTAAATGAAATTCCGGACTATTTTTCTGGAAAGTTTCGCACTGAACATGGATTAATTACTCTTGATAATGCAATTAGAAACATACATTTTGCTGATTCACAAAAAAATCTAAATGAAGCAATTTACCGTCTCAAGTTTGATGAACACTTTTTTCTACAAATGCTTATGGGATTAAGAAAATCAGCGGTTAAACAGACTAAAACTAAAGCATTAAAAAAAACAGGTCCATACTTAAAAATTATTATGAATAGTTTGGAGTTTGAGCTTACTGGATCTCAACAAATTGTATTAAATGATATTAAAAACGATATGGCAAAATCAGTATCTATGAATCGTCTTTTACAGGGAGATGTAGGATCCGGTAAAACTATTGTTTCTATTTTGGCATCTACGATTGCAAAGGCTAATAGTTGCCAAGTTGCCATTATGGCACCTACAGAGATATTAGCTCATCAACATTATGTTTCATTTAAAAAATATTTAGATAGAGCTCAAATAACTTGCGCAATCCTTGTTGGAGGAACTTCTAAAAGAGAAAGGAAATCTATTCTTGATGGGTTATCAAATGGTCGTATTGACATAATTATCGGTACTCATTCTCTAATTCAGAAAGATGTGATTTTCAAATCGTTGGGTCTTGTAATTGTTGATGAACAGCATCGATTTGGTGTTTTACAGAGGGGAGATTTGATATCAAAAGGTTTAAACCCCCATTTTCTTGCAATGACAGCAACTCCAATACCACGAACTTTAGCTATTACATATCATGGTGATATGGATATTTCTATTATTGATGAAATGCCAAAAGACCGTATTCCTACTATCACAAAAGTTGTAGATGAAAAGAGATTAATAAAAGTCTATTCATTTATGAAAGAGGAAGTAAGCAAAGGTAGACAGTGTATGGTAATCTATCCATTAGTAGAGGAAACTGAAAAATCCGATTTGGCTGCAGCTGTTGAAATGCATTCATATCTATCAAAAAAAATATTTAATGATATAAATGTTGGACTTATTCACGGTCGAATGAAAAAAGATGAAAAAGATTCAATAATGAGTGCTTATGAACGCAATGAAATCCAAATCTTAGTTTCTACAACGGTGATAGAAGTAGGAATAGATATACCAAATGCTACCGTAATGATGATTGAACACGCAGATCGATTTGGGTTGACTCAATTACACCAGCTTAGAGGTCGTGTAGGACGCGGAAAACAAAAAAGTTATTGTATTCTTGTAAGAAGAAATTTCACAGAGAACTCAAAAAAACGGCTTAGAATAATGGAGTCAACTAATGATGGCTTTTTGATTTCAGATGAAGACTTAAAGCTTAGGGGCCCAGGAGAATTTTTTGGTATTCGCCAAAGTGGGTTTTTGAAATATAAGATTGCAAACATGGTTACAGATGGGCCTATTTTAAGAGATGCGCGAAAAGCTGCTTTTAATTTAATCGGCGATGATCCAAATCTGGAAAATTCAGAAAATACATTGATTCGTACCCAATTTATTAAGAATTATCAAGATAAATTACATGAAACAAATATATCTTAAATTTTTTAGATCATTCGAATTTTTCATAAATCAGCTGTATCTTCATCGGCTGATTTTGAAACAATTTTGTGTTCAACGAATTAAAGTTACTTAAAGAGGAGAATTATGGCTGAAGAACAAATGAAAAAAGAAGATCAATTATTTATACATTTAGTCAATACATTTGTCCAAAGTGCATGGATATCTTTGGGAAAAGTAAAGAGTCCAGTTTCTGATAAATTAGAACGTAATCTAGAACAAGCCACATATTATATCGATTTGCTAGATATGCTTCAAACAAAAATGAAAGGCAATCTGAGTGAATGGGAGGAACAATATATAATTCATAGCCTTAGTGAGTTAAAACTGAATTTTATTGAGGAACAAAAAAAAGGTGATGAAGATATAGATAAATCCCAAAGTGAAGAACAAAGTGAATCTTCTAAGGAAAATAAACCAAAACCTAAACCTCAGAAGTCAAAGTCAGCAAAGTCTAAAACCACCAAGAAAAAAACAAAGTAAGTCCAAGATTGATTCATACTGATTACATTCGATTAAACCGCATTTTTGCTGCGGTTGCACTTATAATATCGTTCTTAGTCTATTTATTAACGATGGCCGATACAGTCCCTTATTGGGATTCCGGTGAATTTATTGCTACATCATATATCTTAGGTGTCCCTCACCCCCCAGGTAGTCCACTATATCTGATAATTGGTCGCGTTTTTTCAATGTTACCATTTAATCCAGATATTGCATTTAGGGTAAATTTAATTTCCCCTGTTGTTAGTGCTCTTGCTGTAATGTACCTCTACCTGTCAACTGTAAAACTAATTTCAAATTATAGAGGGATGATTCAAAATCAAATTGATTCAACGATTGTTTTTGGAGGTTCACTGATTGGAGCACTTACATTTGCATTTACAGATTCTCATTGGTTCAATGCTGTAGAAGCAGAGGTATATGGATTTTCTACATTTTTCACAGCTATAGTTGTATGGTTAATTCTTCATTGGATGGAACGAGCAGATGAAAAAGGGAATGAACGATATATTCTAATAATTGCATATATGATCGGTCTGGCTACAGGTGTACATTTGTTGAATTTGTTGGCTCTCCCTTTTGTTGCTCTAATTATTTATTTTAGGAAATTTGATTTTTCATACAAAGGGTTCCTTCTAACCACTGCTATTACAGGTGCAGTCTATCTAATCATTAATGTGGGGATAATTAATGGAATGCCAAAATTGGTGTCAGCTATTGGCTTAAATCTAGTTATAATTTTATGTCTTCTAATCTTTGGAGGCATGGTAGCCTCAGTCATTCTGAAAAAATTCCAGATCAGTCTAGGGCTTTTATCTATTGTATTAATTTTAATTGGTTATTCTAGTTATGCTACCATATTCATACGCTCTGGTCAGAAACCCGCAATAAATGAGAATGACCCATCTAATGTATCAAGGGCCATTGCTTACATGGAACGTGAACAATATGGGCAGATGTTTCAATTTCCGCGACGATATGATGGATTGCCTCCCAAGCATGAAGTTGTAGGTCGACCGATTAATGGAAGAAATTATTCTTCATCTCAAGAACGAAGGTATAAGACTTACAGATTGGATAAACAGTGGGGTTATTTTTGGGATTATCAAGTAAAAAAAATGTATTGGCGATATTTCTTATGGCAGTTTGCGGGGCGAGGTTCAAGCACTGATCCATACGTTACTGCTTATGGAGCTAATTCTAATCAAGATGGAGTAGATTGGTTTCAATTTGGTTTACCGTTAGCTTTTTTATTTGGGCTGTGGGGAATGTTTTATCATTTCCAGCGTCACAAAGAGGATGCCTTCTCAGTTTTTAGTTTATTCCTTATGACAGGATTGGCTATAATTATTTTTGTAAATCAAGATAACCCTCAGCCAAGAGAACGAGATTATTCCTATGTTGGAAGTTTTTTTGCATTCTCAATTTGGATAAGTATTGCTGTAGCAGCTATGGGAGATTACATAAGAAAGTTTTTTAAAGATAAGCCTATTGCTAAAAAAGTAATTATCGGATCTTTCGTGGCTCTGGTTATACTGATGCCTGGGATGATGTTAAAAGCAAATTATCATGAGCATGATCGGTCTGATAATCGCCTTGCTTGGGATTATAGTTATAATATTTTGCAGTCTTGCGAACCTAATGCTATTCTATTTACTAATGGTGATAACGATACTTTTCCATTGTGGTATTTACAAGAAGTAGAAGGTATTCGTAAGGATGTAACAGTCGCTAATCTAAGTCTTCTAAATACTGAATGGTATATCCGTCAACTCAGAGATTCTAGAAGGGGACAGGTTGATAAGGATGGTAGAGAATTAGAACGTTTTATTAATATGACTGATAACCAGATTTTTGAAGTTGCTTCAGCTTTACAGCCTTGGGAGCCAAGGAATGTTAGAGTATCAGCTCCAAAATCTAAAAATAATGATAAAGGTTTTATTGAGTGGAAAGTAAATCCAACATATGCTGGTGCAGCATTGATGGTAAAAGATATGATGATCTTAAAGATTATATCAGATGCTCAGTGGAAATTCCCGATTTATTTCGCAGTAACAGTTCCTGCTTCTAATCGACTTGGTCTAGAGGATTTTATTGAAATGGAAGGTTTAGTATATCGTTTAAGGCCCTATTCGATAGATAATCGGAATCCAATTAATGAAACACGCATGTGGACCAATCTTATGTCAGGCTTTGGGTCCGAAGTTTGGGAAAGAGATATTGAAGCTAAAGAATGGAAAAAATTAGAGGGTGAAATTTGGTCTAAAGAATATCAGCCAGGATATCTTTTTAGGAATCTTGGGCGTGAGGATGTGTACTATTTTCCATCAACGAATATTAGGCTCCTTCAAAATTTAAGAAGTGCCTATATGCAATTAGCAGCCTATCATTATATGGCATTTAAAGATCATGAAAATATTGATAAAGAAAAATCGGAATATCATCGTAAAAAAGCCTTAGAAGTTCTGACTAAAATGCAAGATAATATTCCTGAAAAAACAATTCGTTTTGATGCAAAAGACTTGCACTATCAAGTGGCTCGTTTATTTGGAGAATTAGGAAATAAGGATGAACTGCGTAGAATTATAGATGCACTTATTGCTAGAGAAGATTTAACTATTCGCAATAAAGTAGACTATGGTCAGGTATATATTTCACAATTAGATTTATTGGAAACTGGTAGGGCTATTTTTGAAGATCTTTATTCTGATTTTAAAGCGGTAGAAAATGGAGAACGATTAACCTCTCAAAGAGAGATGGAAGAATGGCAAAATTATTTTACCCAGATAGTTTCTTCACTTGTCTATACTTATAGAAAGCTTGATATGTTATCGGAAGCAGAAGCGATAATTACAGATTGGTTGAGTAAAAACCCTGATGATCCAGTTGCTAAAAAATTGCTTGAAGACCTGAAAAAGGAACAAGGATAATCAGCCTAAAAAAAAGGGTTTCCCCGTTCCTTTTTATATTTTGGAGTTATTGTGTCTAATCCAAAAGTTTCAATTATTATCCCTCATTGGAATGGTATAGAAATATTATCTGATTGTTTAGAGTCACTAGCACAAACTGAATATACCAATTTAGAAATTATTGTAGTTGACAATGCATCCACAGATGGTAGTTCAGATTGGGTGAATATTAATTATCCTTCAGTAAAACTAATAGAAAATGATCAAAATTACGGATATGCAGGAGGGTGTAATAGAGGCGCTAATGTAGCAACGGGCGATTTCTTAGTTTTCCTTAATAATGATACAATCCAAGATTCTAAATGGATTGATACTCTAGTAGATTTTTTAAGCCTGAACTCCAATGTTGCAGCGGTACAGCCAAAAATATTGAACTTTTTTGATCAAGCAAAATTTGATTATGCAGGTGGAGCAGGTGGATGGTTAGATATTCTTGGATATCCATTTGCTAGAGGAAGAGTGTTCCTTGAACAAGAACAAGATACAGGTCAGTATGATAAAATTCGCCCAATTTTTTGGGCAAGTGGTACAGCTCTTATGGTGCGAAAGTCTGACTTTGAATTAGCAAATGGATTTGACGAGACTTTTTTTGCTCATCAAGAAGAAATTGACCTTTGTTGGAAATTTAGACTTATGGGTAAAGAAACTTGGGCTGTTCCTAGCGGCGTTGTTTATCATAAGAATGCTTTGACACTTCCAATGTTTTCACGAAAAAAACAATATCTTAATCATCGAAATTCATTATTAATGATTCTATGCAATTATAGCCTTCCTCTTACATTATATATTTTACCAATCCGTATAGCATTAGAGTTTGTTGCATTATTTTATTCATTAGTCTTTTTGGATATGAATCACTTTATAGGGATTCTTCAATCATTATTTTGGGTTTTTACGCATCCTCATGTTATATGGAAGCGCCGTCGAGCTATCAAAAAACTCCGTAAAGTAAACGATAAGCAAGTGTTACCATGGATGTATTGGGGCAGTGTGGTTTTTGATCATTATATCCGACGAAAAAAAATATCATCAGATATTGTCAATGAATAGTTAAAGACTCTAGGTTAACAGTGAACTTTCAAGAGGTCATTCCATTGTGTTGTGTAGCAGGGAGAAAGTTTTTCTTTTCTTAAATTTGATCTTCTTGTAATACCTTGTCCTAATATTTGTACCTTATCTCTACCCATGGATTGATTAATTATATCTACAGTACTATATAAGTTTTTTTTCTTATGATGATTGCTATCAATATCAAACAAATTGAGTTGTACTTGATTCTCAGGAATAATATCTCCAACAATAACACCTGCTTTTTTATATGTAAGCCCTTTCTTATAGATAGATTTCAAAAGATTATGCGCAGTGTGAACAATCTCACCAGTATCATTAGTAGGTGTATTTAAGGCAAGAGACTTATATCCGTTATAGTGTTCTCCAGATGTATTAAACGGATTAGTGTTAAGAATAACGCTTACATATCGAGCACAACTTTTTTCTGATCGCAGTTTTTCTGCACATCTTACTGCATAAGTAGTTATTGATTGTTGAATCAATTGGAATGTTTTTACATTAGCTCCAAAGGATCGTGAGGTACATATATTTTTTTTGCGTTCAGGATGTGTTTCAATCGAGAAACATGATTTTTCTTTTAATTCATTTTGTATCTTTAAACCTACGATCGTCATTTTTTGTAAGACCCATTGTTCATTAAGCTGGACAAAATCATAAGCTGTTTTAATACCATAGCTATGTAGCATCTTTGAATATCGAGAGCCAATTCCCCATATTTTTGAAATAGGTAAGTGTTTTAAGATTTCTAAGATTTTATCAGAGCCCTTTAATAAATAGACACTTTCGTTTGTAGATCTTTTTGCAATATAGTTAGCAACTTTTGCCAGCGTTTTTGTTTTAGCAACGCCAATTGAAACAGGAATCCCAGTACATTGTTTAACTGTCTGACTCATTTTAGAAGCCAGTTTTATATAATCTTCAACGCCATCAAAATTCATAAAGGCTTCATCAATACTATATATTTCAATTTCTGGAGACATATGATTGAGCAATGACATCACACGACTTGACATATCTCCGTATAAGGCAAAGTTTGTAGAAAAAACATATACATTATTTTTTTCAATCAGATTCTTTACTTTAAATACTGGTTCGCCCATTTTAATGCCAAGATCCTTTGCTTCATTACTTCGAGCAATAATACATCCATCATTATTTGAAAGAACCACCACAGGTTTATTTTTCAATCCAGGATTAAACACTCTTTCACATGAGGCGTAAAAATTATTGCAGTCAGCTAGTGCGATCATCGATGGTTGTGAATAGTATGCGTTACAACACCCCATACTTCAAAATCTATAGATTTTGAAATCTCGATATCAGGATAATTATCAAATTCACCTTCCGCTCTAAGACAAATTTGATTTTTATTTACAAGATAACGTTTGACTGTGAATTCACCATTTACAGCTGCGACAACAATATCATTATTTTTAGGTTCTAATGATTTATCAATAACTAGTAGGTCATTATCGCTAATTCCAGCTTTTTCCATTGAATGGCCTTTTGCAATAATAAAAAAAGTTGCTGCGGGATGTTTTACAAGATATTTGTGTAGATTTAAATCAACATCAAGATAATCATCTGCTGGAGAAGGAAACCCTGCGGATACACCCCCTTCATAAATATGCAGTTTTTTTAAACTTTCACCCTCAATAGAATAGAATGTGATTTGTTCTTTCTTGGCTTGAATCGACATATTTATTTTTTTTGTAATCCTTTAAGGTATCTATTTTTATGGGACGGATCCATTTCTGCTAATTGGTAGAGCATATCTGTCTGACCCAATAAGTTTAATCGGTGAGCTAGTTTTTCATGATGTGCATTCAAAAAATAGAGAGTTCTTCCCGTTGGGAATTGACGAAAAACAATTTCAAGTCCTTTGAGCATCAATTCAAATTCTTTTAAGGCAGCATCTGGGTTCCCTTGGTCGAATAGATCCATAGCCACATAGTAAGCAAATCGTGCATCACGTAAACCTTTATTCCCAGTTATTTCTTTAAGTAACTGCACTCGTTTGCCCCATCCTTTAGGATAATCAGAAGCCATGCCTCTCAGGGCAATTTCACGAGCTTGATCATAAGCATGATTTCCTCCATAGTAGTCGTAAGTATCTAAATAACCAGCAAGAATTGTATAGGCATAAAAAGCTAAAAAACTTCCTAAGGGGTCAAAAATAACTGGATCAAATTGAATAGAGTTGCCAGGATTATAATAAAATTGTAGAGATTTATCAAAATATCGAATATCTACACCATCTGAGATTAATATCTGTGCATGAAATGTTTCCATCCCGCCTTTTTGTGCTACACCTTGGAAAGCAACGGAGATATTCAAAGGTATTTTAAGCCCTTGAAAGTCTTCATTCCAAATTTGACCTGAGAAAAATCGAGTAATTTCATCTCTTATAGAAGAAACTTTTTGGCGTTCACTATTACGAAGTAAACGATCATCAACTGTTACTTCTACTTTTCCAAATTGTGCTATAGTAATTGCAGATGTGAGTATGAGTAAGATTATAATTCTCATATATAGAAAATAAGCCTTATCAATCATCAAAAAAAGACACTATCGAAGTGATATATGGTATAAACTATATTTATCTACGTTTTTAACCTATTATTTATGCTCTTGTCTAATAAAAATAATTATTTGTTAGAAAAAGGAAGACAAATGAAAATAACCAAGGTAGGTCTTATATATTCATGTAGCTTATTACTATGTTTAATTAGTTGCGAAGATTCAAGTAAGAAAACTCCGGAAGAATTATTGTGCGAAAGTGAATATTCAACAGCCAATATCTTAGTTGATATAAGTGAAGAGGTTTATAATAATGACGAATCAGTTAAGGCATATAGTAGATATTCTTGGACATCGAATGAAACAAGTAGAATACTATCTGGAAACGGTATTCCAAATCATGAAGTAGGTACATTCCCTAATCCTCATAATCCAAATACTATTAAAGAACAAAATGTGAATGCAACATTTACCCTTTGTCCATCATTAGTTTCTGATACTGGTGTCCAAGTTGGCGGACCTGCAGGTGCAATAGCTTACGCAATAAATAGCGTCAAATTTGACCCCGGCACAGCTGGGCGATGTGATGATTCAGGAACATGTAGCTTAGCTATGGGACAAGGTCGATGGAGGATAGAAGCATTAGGTCATAATACTTTTGATTTTGGAGATGATATGAATCATGCTCATGTACAACCTACTGGTGAATATCATTATCATGGCATGCCTGAACTTCTTTTAGATCTATTAGGACAAGAAAAAAATATGACTCTTGTTGGTTGGGCATCAGATGGCTTTCCAGTATATGCGCGATATGGATATACTGATGTAAATGACTCCACAAGTGATATAAAAATTATTAAACCAAGTTGGAAACTCAAAGCAACTGGCGATACTGGCCGTCCAGATACGTTAAAATCACTACGTGGTGGTCCTGGATCCGGAGATTCAAATCCAAATACAGCTATTCCTTTAGGTGCCTTTACTCAAGATTTTGAATATGTTGAAGGCTCTGGTGATTTAGATCAATGTAATGGGCGTTTTGGTGTAACCCCTGAATTTCCTGAAGGAATATATTATTATATGGTTACTGATGAATTTCCATTTTTTTCAAGATGCTTGAAGGGAAAATTTTAAAACTACTATAAATACGTTGTTCTCATAACCTGATTGGCAAAAATTATGTGATTCGTATAGTTTTTTAGGTAAATAAATCTCCATTAAGGTACTTTAATCCTGAATCACAGGCTAATGTTACTACGTGTTTCCCTTGTCCCATTTCCT
>JAYZKF010000152.1:0-7289 GCA_036163755.1 Fidelibacterota bacterium | reverse complement strand
CTAATCATGCGGGTCATAATTCTCCTCTATACCAATCTCCTTCAAATGATCCCGATGGTTCCTGCGAAACAGGTATCAATTATTTAGTTCAATTTAGAGGTATTCCTGCAGAAAAAATAAATATGGGTGTCCCCTTTTGGGGTAAACAATATAATTCGACAAAGATAAATGGACCATTTACTGGGAATGTTGCAGATATAAGATATTATGATATCCCAAAGCTCATTGGAAATGGTTGGAAATATAAATGGGATTCTGAAGCTTTAGCTCCATATTTAGTAAGTGATGATAATTCTAAGATACTTACATATGATAACCCAGAATCAATTAGATTAAAATCGGAATATGCAATCAAAAGAGAACTGGGAGGTTTGATGATTTGGGCCCTTGGTTATGATGTAACAAATAGTGGACAAGAATTAATTGGATCTATTAGAAAAAACTATCTTAGTATTCAATCTCTTGAAAATGACATTATAATAAAAAGATTTTCTTTACAAACATATCCAAACCCATTCAATTCATCATGCAAGATTAAGTTTGAACTTCAAAACAAGGGATTTACTAAAGTAAGTGTTATTGATATTGCAGGTAAACAAGTTGATCTATTAATTGATCAACAATTGTCAAAGGGTAACTATCAATTAACGTGGAATGCTACAAAAGAAATGAGTGGGATCTATTTTATAAGAATTGAGAGCGAAAATTATTCATCAACAAAGAAAGTTTTATTATTAAAATAAATTGTTAATTTTGAAGTAAGAAAAATAATCAAATGAAAAAAACACTATTACCACTTTCTCTCTTAATCTTTGGATTAGTTTCTTGCGAAAAAGAGTCAACTATTGAGGACGACTTGCAAGGTGTTTGGTATATGCCACAAAGATTAAATCGTAATACTTCAGGTAGATCTGTAAATGATCTTGCTGATCATAGTCTAAATGCCTGGAATTATTCAATGGTAGTAACTACCAATTCAAACCAAAAACTTATTGATCGAATGGCTGAATCTGAAGGGGCTATTTCAGTATCAGGGATAGTTAATGATGAAATCAAATTTATGCAGGGCTGGCATGATAGATATTCAGGAAATTCATCCGTTTATATAACAAATTTTATGTGGAACCAATTTATGGGCCCCTCTGATAAACCAATTATCTCGGTAAATATGCATGATCATAATGACCCTAATTATGATTACGTTTCAGATTATATAGGAATATATTTTAATGATGGGAGGCATTTTGATTTAGAGGATGATATTGAGTTTTCATTTGATGGAAAATCATTAAAGCTTCCTAATCAAACTTTTAATTTTAATGATACTGCATCGATATCGATGGAAGGCTCTTTGACTTATGCGACAATTGATATCCCTGCAAATACACCCACTAAGATTTTTAGCAATGAGGGAGATGGTTCATGGGATTATGGTTCATGGGAAGTACATATTAAAGAAGGAGGTAGATGGGTTGAAGTTTATACTTGGGAAGACCCATATGATTCTTCTGGTTGGACGCATACATATACTGATTCTACTTTAGCAGAGTGGGAACTTGAAGGAGATACTATTTTTGTTACCTATCGATATGAGGATGTTTGGATTGATGCAAATGGACCAGGTATTGGTCAGGGAGATTGGCTCTATCAGGTTGCTTACACTTTTGAGCTACAGGATAATTATCTTACGTTAACTAATGAATATGATATGTGCGGAGATGAGGAATTTTGTATGGAATGGTTTGAATATGAATATGGTCTCGATGAAGGAAGTTTAGAAGAAATAAAAATGGTGTGGCTCCTAGAATTTTCAAAAACGCCACCACCTAGATCAAAAGAGCTTAGAGGAATTCCTCGTAAAATAATTGCACGATTCCCTCCATATAGTTTAATGAAGTGATAGTTTATACTATTAAAAAGTTGAAATAAATAATTAAATCAGTTTATTAGTAAATAAAGCTTAAATTATTTAATATTTGCACTCTCAAAAAATCTTAAAGGATATGATATTATGAAAAGATTATTAAGTATTATTATGTTAGTAACATTCGCCTTTGGCCAAGAAGGGGAAGCTCAAGTTGCTTCAGCCCAATTTGGTGGTTCTGGCCTAAGTGAGTTGGAAATACAAACATTATACAGCCGTTTCTTGGATGAATTAACTAAAGCTAGCGATAGTCCTCTTATGGATGCGGCAGCTGTTAATGAACAATATGACGGTGACTGTATTACTCCTGAATGTATGAAAGCTGGTTTGGACGCTTTAGCTGTACAGCAATTGATTGCTGGCACACTCAATTTCTCAAAGAATAAATACAGAGTTAAAGCCCGAAAACTCGACGCTTCAAAAACAAAACCAAAAAAATATTCTATACGTTACAAAGGTGAGCCAGATGGTTTTATTACTGAACTTGAAATATTAGCATGGGAAATGATGGGCAAAGAGCCACCTGAAAGATTAACAGGGAAAAGAAAGCCAAATCAAGAAACTTTCATGGAAAAAATTGCTGAAAGCCCTTGGGCTAAGAGAGGTTTAGTTTTAGCATTAGCAGGAGCAGGAGCAGCCTCCTATGTATCTAATACATCTGCTTATAATAAATCTAAAGATGCTGCTGATTCGCAGGATAAAACTTGGTCCGGATATCAAAGTGCTTATGATGCTCATATGGATAGTGCCAATAAATCCAAAAGTGAAGCAACGCTTTCTCTTGTCACTGCTTTAGCTGCAGTAGGCTATGGATATTATATTGGTGTATTTAGCGAAGAAGAATAAATAATTTAGATTATATAGAATAGCTTTCTATAATATCGAAAGTTTTCTTGATTTCACTTCTGGTGTTGAAGAAGTGAATCGCTACTCTTAGATCATTGGGTGCATCTACCGGAGATGTAAAGGTTGATTCTTTAACCCTTAGAGTATCATAAATATCCCAGCCATTACATCCCCTGGGAAGCTCAATCACTAATACTCCAGAGCGTTGATCTTTGGAAGTAGGTGATGTGACATTAAATCCTCTTTTTGTCCAATCTTCGATTGCGTAAACAACTAAATCATCTATACGATTTAGTATTCGTCCTATACCGATTAACTCACACCAATTAATAGCTTCATCAAAACCAGCAAATGTGGCTAAAGCTCGTGTCCCAAATTCAAATCGCCGCGCTTCAGGTAAAAGTTCGTAATTACCTTTTTGATCCATTGTAGAATGGCTATGTGATCCTGTCCAAGTTAATTTTGTTTTATCTAAAATTTCTTTTCTACAGAAAAAGGCACCGGTTCCCTTTGGCCCTAAAATCCACTTATGGCCACATGAACTGTAGTAGTCACATTCGAGCTCTCTAAAATTAAATGGAACACACAATGGTCCCTGAGCTCCATCCAGATGATATCTCACTCCTTTTGATCTCAACAGAGCAGCAATTTTTTTTGATTCGTTTACTGTTAATGCTCTACCATTATTACGTGAAACGTGAGGGATACTTACCATCTTTGTTTTTTTAGATAATTGTTTTTGAATTTCATAAACAATATCAGAATTGGTATCAAAATTTAAACGCTTAATTTTTATACCAAATCTTGTTGAAAGGGAATACCACGGAATTGTATTAGCGGGATGTTCCTGATTTGTAATCATTACTTCATCGCCTTTATTCCAATTAATTGACCATGAGGCAATATTGATTCCTTCAGACGTACTATGGGTTAATGCAACTTCATCTTCCGAGGCGCCAAAAGATTCTCCCAAATGCTTCCGGAGATTTGATTCCACTGCACCCATAATTTCAGTGATTTTTGGATGAACAGGACCTTTATTTTGAAAATGTAATTTTTCAGCTACTGCATTCATAACTGACTTTGGAGATGGAGCTATGCCTGCAGTTTGATAAAAAGGATCCTTTGTTGCTGGTATTGCATTTCTGGCTTTTCGTACCCATGCTTCATTTGACTCAAAATGAATATTATTGTTTTCTGATAAACGAGCAACTGCAACCATTGGACTTATTAAGGGAATTAATGTAGAAGATTTAATAAAATTTCTTCTTGTCAGATTTTTCATAATTTTGAGACTAGCTTATTTCAAGGACAGGGTCACCTAAAATATCCATAATCGGTTTAACACCTAATCCAGAATCTTTAGATGCGGACATTCGTCCATTATCACGTTTCGGAGCCCCCTCAGCTGAACTGACAGTAACATAACTATTAAAATCTGTTGCTGTAAATAAATATTCAGTTGGAGTACTGTGAGCAAGGTGGCTGATTGCTGCAGTTGTAAAATCACCACCCCAGCTATCTTCAATTGTCATAGCGATTCCTAATTCAACACATAAATCTCTAGCTAAAGCAGCTTTAGTTATTCCTCCGAACTTACTGATTTTGATATTAACTGCATCCATCGCTCTATCTGAATGACCTCTTACTAAAACATCAATGCCATCAATAATTTCATCTAGAATAAATGGATGGGAAGTCCTCTCACGAATTGACAGACATTCTTCATATGTAGCACAGGGCTGTTCAATATATACATCAACATCATCCACTGCCCTTACAACGCGAGCAGCTTCATGCATAAGCCAACCCGTATTGGCATCCGCTATAAGCTTATCACCTGGTTCTAATACATTTGAAGTTAAGCGAATTCTTTCAATATCTTCATCAGGATTACCACCAACTTTTAATTGGAATCGTTTATATCCTTCATCACGATATTGTTTAACATTAGCTGCCATTGCCTGAGGCTCAATTTGTGAGATTGCTCTATATAAAACAAAATCATCACCATAACGTCCTCCCAGAAGTTCACAAACTGGTTTACCAGCTAGTTGACCTTTAATATCCCAACATGCAATATCAATTGGAGATTTTACATATGCGTGACCTTTTAAATACTGATCCATAATCATATTTAATTTTGATGTCTGAGTAGGATCCTCTCCGATCAAATGAGGACCTAATTCTTTTATTCCAGATCGTACTCCATTTGCATAGGCAGGTAAGTAAAATGGACCTAGTGGGCAACACTCTCCATATCCTAGTTCTCCATCATTTGTTTCTATGGCAACTATAGTTGAATCAAAAACTTCCACCGATTTTCCTCCTGACCACTTATATGATCCTTCATGTAGAGGGAGATCTAGTTGATAGACGAGTATTCGTTTAATTTTTTTCATGTTAGTTTCTTTTTAGTCCATTATTAGGTAAAATATGTCCTATAATAACAATATTAAGATAATAAGAGATTAGGCTTATGGCAAAACACACATCTAAGTGCGCTATTTTACTTATAATTTCCTTTCTTTTCATCCAAAGTTGCCAAAAACAACCCAAAAATATAGATGTATCTAGTGGTTATGAATTAATTGTTACAAAACTTGAAGATGCGATTAATTATGAAATAACCAGTAAAAATCTAAACGCCATTTCTATGGTTCTAGTAGATGATCAAGAAATTGTTTGGGCGAAAGGTTTTGGATATGAAGATCCAGAAAAGCTGATTGAAGCAGATGCATATACAGTATACCGTGTTGGATCAGTTTCTAAATTATTTACTGATATGGCAATTATGCAGCGTGTTGAGAAAGGGGAGATCAATTTGGATGCCCCAATTCAAACTTATTTACCTGATTTCAAGCCAAATAATCCCTTTAATAAACCCATAACACTCCGGCAATTAATGTCACATCGTTCTGGTTTACTTCGAGAACCCCGTGAAGGAAACTATTTTGCAGATGATGGTGTATCTTTGAAAACCACTGTTGAAAGCATAGTTCCTTCAACATTAATCCATGAGCCTGAAAGTAAAATCAAATACTCTAATGCAGCAATTGCAGTGGTGGGTTATACATTAGAAGCCCTTTATAAAACACCCTACGTAAAATATATGCAAAAACATCTCCTTGAAAAAATAGGGATGTCTAATAGTGCTTTTGCCCCAAATGGAAAAATTAATTCAAAGCTGGCAAAAGCAACAATGTGGAGTTTTGATAATCGCATTTTTGCAGCGCCAACATTTGAGTTAGGTATGATTCCGGCCGGAAGTCTATATGCACCAGTTACTGATCTCGCAAAATTTATGATGATGATTTTTTCAAATGGGATGGGTTCTAAAGAAGCAGTTATTAAACCTGAAACATTGGATGAAATGATATCACCACAATTTGGAGGCGACCGAACAAGTGGCTATGGAATTGGTTTCGGATTATCTGAGCATGGTGGCTATCAAAAGATCGGTCATGGTGGTGCAATCTATGGTTTTTCAACTCAATTATACGCTATACCTGAAATCAAATTTGGTGTTGCTACAGCTTCATCTGTTGATATAACAAATTCTATTACTACCAAATTATCAAATTATGCTTTAGATCTAATGTTAGCTAAAAAAAATAATGAATCCCTACCCGATTACATAAAAACTTCAAACCTAGATTTAAAATTGGCCCAATCATTGGAAGGCCATTATACTAGAGGAAATCTCTATGCTGATCTTGAATTAAGAGGTGCCAATACAGTATTAATAACAAATTATTTAGAGGTCCCACTACGACAGAGTAGTAAAGGAATTATTTCAGATGGGCGCATTAATCAAGGAAGTTTCCGTGTTGAAAAATCTGGAAATAATTTGTTAGTAAATGGTAGAAAATTCACTAAAAAAGCCAAGCCTAAGAAAACACAGATTCCCACTAACTGGGGAGGATTATTAGGTGAGTATGGCTGGGACCATAATGTTTTATTCGTATATGAAGATATGGGAAGTTTGTGGTTATTGATGGAGTGGATTGAGAAAGATCAATTAACACAAGTTAATGGAGATCTATTTGCATTTCCGAATAATTCAGGGATGTACCATGGTGAACAATTACAGTTTAAAAGAGGTGAAGATGGAATCGCTACAGAGGTTGCGATAATCAATGGACCTATATTCAAACGGCGAGATGTGGGTGCCTCCACTTCTGAAACATTTAGAATTGAACCCATAAAACCAATAGATGAATTAAGGGAAATTGCATTAAATGCGAATCCTCCCAAAGAGAATCGAAACTTTTTGAGAACGGATTTAATTGAATTAAAAAACATCGATCAAAGTATCAAATACGATATTCGTTATGCCGGTACGAATAATTTTATGAGCAATAAATTTTATACGCTTGCTAAAGCATATATGCAGCGACCTGCAGCCGAAGCTTTAGGAAGAGTACAACGAAAGTTAAAAGACAAAGGTTATGGTTTATTAATTCATGATGCCTATCGGCCTTGGTACGTTACAAAAATGTTTTGGGATGCAACGCCT
>JAYZKF010000151.1:0-7129 GCA_036163755.1 Fidelibacterota bacterium | reverse complement strand
TGCCTACAGGTTTTACCATAGAGCTTTAGATTTATCGCAAGATAACTTACTTAATGAAAAAATTCATAAAAAATTATATAAAGTAATTCAGTATGAATTACCAATTTCCTTGATTGAAGAATTAACGATTATGTCAAAAAGTATTGAGTCACAAAATATTCATTTAATTGCTGCGGCAAATATTTCAATTTTAAATGGTCGCCCAGATGATGCTGCACTTTCCTTAAGTAAAATTAAATCAGATTCATTACCTGAAATTTATATTCCTTTTTTTGAAAACCTTTTGAAAGCTTCATATAGATCACCAGCTTCTCAATTAACTATAGGGTTAGTATTGCCATTAACAGGATCTCAATCTGAAATTGGAAATGCATTTTTAAATGGATTTATTGAAGGTGAAAAATCAGGTGTTTTAAATGGGAATAGACTTTCAACAATAATCAATGATACAAAAAGTGAAAATTTACATGCAGTTAATATCTCTAAAAAACTTGAGCAGAGAAATCAAATCTTAGGAATAGTTCTTCAAGTTGATCAAGAAGCAACACTAGCAATAACTAGTGTTTTAAGTTCAACAGATATTCCAGTTATATTAAGTGAATATAGATTTAATGACCTTAGTAAAATACATTCACAAACCTTTCTTACTCACTCTACAATAGCAATTGATGCAAAGAATTCAGCAAATTATGCAGTAAATAGTTTAGGTTTAGATAGTATTGCTGTCGTTGCTCCAGCTGATGAATATGGTGAAATACAGGTCGATGCTTTTATTAAAGAAGTTAATAGATTAGGTGCTAATGTTGTTGCTACTGTTTGGTATACTGGTGAGCCAAAGAATCTTAGAAGACAGTTTAAATATTTAAGAAAAGTTGCTTTTGACTTATTAAATGAAAAAGAAGATTTTGATGAAGCATTAGGAATGGAAATCGATAGTTTAGACGCTTTATTTGATGTGTCGATTGATGATTATTTTGATTTGCCAAGCACTAAAAAACAAAAAATGAGTTCCTCTGATTCTGCCAAAGTTGTACTAGAAACATTACAGGGAATCTATCTCCCAATTAGAGATGGTGAGTTAGAGTTTTTAGGTACACAATTACCTATGTACAATTTAAAAGCTAAAATCATTGGTAACTTGAATTGGAAAAATCTAGATATTTTAAAAAAAGAAAATATAGGACCTCATTTGAAAGGGTTATCAATTATTGCTGATTTTTACAATACATCGAATGATACTTTATATAATAACTCAAAACTCAATAATGCTTATTATAGAGGTTTTAATACTGCCCAATTGCTTACGAGTTTAAATATTCAAGATGCAAAACGAGTAACTTTGGCAAAGGTCCTTAGTAGTTTAAATACTTCAGTAAGTAAGGGATATTATTATTCAACGGCTTCTAACAATAAAATTAATTCTGCTTCACAGTTATTCGAATTTGATGGTAATAAATTTATCCATAAGGGAACATTTATTTCAGATTCATTGCTCACAATTATTAATCAAGATTAAACAGCAATGAATTATACAGACTATTCTAGCCATTTTGGGAAAGATAGGTTTATGGCATGTATTTCCCACAATGACTATAATTATAAACAATTAGATAAACGGAAGTTATTTCTATCTAATTTATCCCTAAATGTTGATAATCTAGTAATTCCTGATCAAATACATTCAAAAAATGTTTCAATTATAAATCGTTCAGGTGTTTATGAAGATGTGGATGGTTTAATTTCAACAAATAAAACTTATGTTTTAAGTATCCTAATAGCAGATTGTGTCCCTCTATTTTTATTATGCACTAGAACAAACTGCTCGGCGCTGATTCATTCAGGATGGAGAGGAGCAGAAAAAAATATTGCATCAATTGCAATAAATGATTTGAAATCCTTGGGAGTTAGGTCTTTTGATATCAAAGCAGTTATTGGTCCCTGCATAAAACAATGCTGTTTTCAAGTTGATAGAGATGTTGCTGAAAAATTTAATACAAATTATTCTATAAACAGTAAAAATTCAAAGTTTATGTTAGATTTATCAAATGTGGTCTATGACCAATTAATTGATTGTGGAGTATCGAAGGATAGTATTTTATTAGATGCTAATTGTACTTTTTGTAATAAATCATATTTTTCATTTAGAAGAGAAGGTGATTCTGCAGGTAGGATGGTTGCCTTGGCGGGATGGTATTAATATTATTTTATAATGCTCATATTTAATAAAAATATTTTTTCAAAGATCGCAACTAATGACATTAGTTGACGCAATAATACTAGGTTCAATTCAAGGAATAACTGAATTTCTTCCAATTAGCAGCTCTGGGCATTTAGTCATTGCTCAATCTTTATTGGGATTAAAACTGCCAGGCAATATTATTGAGGTAGTTACTCATCTAGGTACATTATTTAGCGTGATAATTGTTTTTAGAAAAGATATCAACATATATTTTTTTGATTTTAAGAATCCATTAACAAAAAAATATATATTGTGTTTATTTATAGGTACGATTCCAGCATTAATAATTGGTTTGAGTGCCAAATCATTTATTTTATTATTTTTTGAATCGATTAAAATGGTTTCGTTTTCATTGATTTTTACTGGTGTGATACTTTTTTTATCAAGAAAAAGAAATAATAAAAAATCAAAAATTAATTATAAAAATAGTTTATTGATTGGCATATCCCAAGCATTAGCAATTATACCAGGAATCTCTCGTTCTGGTATAACAATCTCTACTGGGTTATTATTAGGTATGAATGCAAAAGATGCTGCGAGGTTTTCTTTTTTACTCGCAATACCAGCGATATCTGGTGCTGGATTAATTACAGCGATTGATATGGTAGATCAACCTGTACTAATATCATTTAATATTATGTTTGCAGCATTAGCAAGTTCATTTGTTGTTGGTTACTTATCTTTAAAATGGTTTTTAGGAATCTTGGAAAATGGAAAACTTCATTATTTTGGATTCTATTGTATTGCTATTGGTTTAATTATTCTTTTGGGAGTTTGAAATGGCAGGTGCTCAATTAATAACTATTCCATTTAATGAGGCTTTGAGGACACTTGAAGCTGAGAACTTACCAAAAAAATTATATTTTTTAATGGGGAATGACCATTTTTTACAGAAATTTTTTATAGATAAAGTCTATGAGAAGGCGACAGGGAAAAGTAGTGTTCAAAAAATATATTTAATTCCAGATGATATAAGTGGTAAAGACATTATAGATAAATTGTCTACTATCGATTTATTCAACTCATTGAATTTATTTATTCTTAGAAATCCGAATGGTTTAAGAGGTAAAGTCAGGGATGAATTAGTAGATTATTGTAAAAATCCTGTTGAACAGAATATTTTAATTTTTGTGCAAGATGAATATGGTGCAAAAAATAAAATGATCCAAAACCTTGTGAATTTGATTAATCCTATTTCAGTTTCGACTCCTTTCCCCAATAAAATGGAAAAATGGGCAAAGCATTTTTTCCGTGAAAGTGGATTCAATGATATTCCAAAAGATATTATTCACTATATGATTGAGATTACAGGAGATTCATTAAATCATTTAAAAAATGAAATAGATAAAATCGCTACTAATTTGAATTCCAAAGATGATTTAACCATTGAAAAAGTTTATCAATTTTCATCATGGAAAAAGAAACTTAAAGAGTATGAATTTTTTAATTTATTAGGTGAAAGAAATCTAAAAAAATCTTTGGAGTTTGGTCGAATGCTTGTTTCTCATGATAGTACACTTATGAATTTATTATACCCTATGACTGAATTTTTTCAAGAATTATTGTTTATTAAAATTTCTCGTGGAACAAATTTGAATTCAAGACGTTATACTCAATTACCAAGGAGTGTAATTAAAAATATACCAAATTATGCATCAAATTATTCAAGTAAAGAAGTTATTTCGGCACTTAAACGTCTACGGCAGGTAGATAGAAAAATAAAAACATCTAGGATTGATGATGAATCAGCTATCACAGAATTCTTATATGCGACCGTTAACAATGGATAAACAACTTGTATATACTGATGAAGAATTGATAAAACGATTCCAAGATGGTGATGAACAAGCATATGTTGAACTTGTTAATCGTTACAAAGATCGTTTAATGAATTTTGTATATCGATTTGTTAATGATTATGAGCAGTCTGAAGATCTTGCTCAAGAAACTCTTATAAAACTATATACGCACAAACATTACTATAAAAATATCGCAAAATTTTCCACCTGGATTTATACAATAGCTGCAAATTTGGCTAAATCAGAATTGAGAAAAAAGAAAAGTAGAAAAGTAACAAACCTTAGTCAGATGAGCAAAGAGGAGAGGGAATATGAATTGCCTGCTGTTCAACCAGATGCAGATCAGATTATTGAAAGTGAATTTATTGGTAAAAGAATTCAATCTGCTATTCAAAAGTTACCTTTACATTTTAGAACTGTAACTATTTTAAGAGATATTCAGGAACTTTCTTATGAGGAAATAAGTAAAATTGTTGATGTCCCACTAGGTACAGTTAAATCAAGAATAAATAGAGCCAGAATACAATTACAAAAAGAGCTCAAAGATTTAAGATAGGAGAAATTTATTGATGGATCGTTACAAATTTGAAGACTCTATATCAGCATATATAGATAATGAACTTTCTTTAACTGATCGTCAGGAATTTGAGGAATATATTGAAAAGAATCCTGACGCAAAATCTATATTAGAGGATATTCTTAAAAATATTAATCTAATAAAAAGTCTTCCCAAGGTTAAGGCATCTTCAACTTTTATGTCTAAACTATTAGAACAAGTTGAATTTGAAAAAAATAAACCTTCAGCTAAGGTTGTACATAGACCCTCAAATACATTTTTTGGTTTTACACCACTTTATGCAAGTATTATGAGTGTATTAATTGTTTCTTTTATTACCATTGGTTATACCCTTTGGCCAGAAAGTATGGATCGCCCAAATGCATTACCTAACCTCAATGGTAATATCGTTGCATCGCCAACTATAGATTCACCAACTAAGATTATTAATAATAATCGAAAATTAGTTTCAGCTACGACTGATTCTGCTGATACTACAAATAATAAAAGGACAAAAGTTAATTTAGATGGAAAAGTTAATTTTGTAAAGAAACAGCGATAAATTAAATAAATAAATAAATCCCTGTATTTAATGTATTTCAATGCAGGGATTTTTATTTTTAACTATGGTTTTGTACCGCCAAATCACAGTCCTATTCCTTTTTTTTAGCATATTGATACTATTTTTTGCCCCTTTGCAACAAACTTTCATATTTATTGTACTGAAAGGACTTGTAATTGGTGGGCTCTGTATTGTTTTTGTGAGTTATGCTTTCCCAAATATTTATTCAAACAATAGTTTATTTAAATCAAATAAAGTAAAAACTGATTATGAACAGAAAACATTTTCTTCGGCAATTAAAATTCATTATGACCGCTTAATTGCTCATGCAGAAGAAATTATTCTTGCAATTAATAATGATTATTCAGTTGGTATTTATATGTATGATGCTGGAAATAAAGGATTCTCTATTCAAAATGATGACTCTACAGATTCTTTTATATCTTTCATTAAGGAAGAAAGTAGCGCTGTTTTAGAAATATTGTCGATTAACAAATCGCAAATTTTTCAAATTAAAGATAAACTTAATCAATGGGAAGAATTGTTATCAAAAAAAACTTGGAAAGGTAGTGAGACAGTTATTGCATTACCAATAAAGTATAAAGAGAACGAGATAGGGTTTATTTTAGTTTTTACTGATCATTTTTCTTCCATAAAAAACCAAGACCAAAATGTAATTGAAAAAGTTGTTAATACGATAACATCCGGAATGAATGATTTAGAGGAAATTGAAAATTTGATGATCGATAAGAATTTTAATACAAAAGTTAGTAAACTATTGGAGAAGTTAGATCTGAAATCAGATTCTACTGAATTCATTGATTCAATTCGCGGTATATGTAGATCATTTTTTAAATATGATAAACTTACAATTGTATTTTTGAATGAAGACAAGAAATCGGCTAAGGTTGTATCTATGGATGGATTTGACGAAGATGTGAATGAAAATGAAAACTTTAATATTCAGAATTCTTTGCATGGTTTATCTATAGTGGAGAATAAAACAATCTCTTCTAACAATTGGTTTGATAAATTTCCTGAAATGAATCGATTTTTTCCAAAAGATAGAGATAATTTTAGTTTTAAAAGTGTATTGAGCGTGCCTATTAGATCTAATGGGAAAGCGTTTGGAGCCGTTACGCTTGAAAGACAAAAGCCAACGTTGTTTTCAGACACAGATACTCAATTTATTGAATCTTTATGTGGAACACTAAGCTCAGGGTTGAATTGGAAAAATGAATATAATAAAGTTCACCTTTCAGCAATGAATGATGGATTAACTGGCCTATTAAACCATAAGGCTTTTTTAAAGCGATTTGAAGAAGAATTAAGTCGGTCAAACAGATTTAACCAAAATTTAGGATTAATTGTTCTTGATCTAGATAAATTCAAATTAATAAATGATACTTATGGCCATCTTTATGGAGACTTTGTTCTTGTAGAGGTAAGTAAAATTATTTCTGAAAATGTTCGTACAATTGATGTAGTAGGTAGATATGGTGGAGAAGAATTTTCAGTACTACTGGTTAATACAAATATTGAGGAATGCAGACCTATGGCACAACGTATCGTTGATACAATCGAACAGAATACTTTTTTACAAGATGGAATTGCTTCGAATATTACTATTAGTGCTGGTATGGCGGGTTTTCCATCACATTCTGATCAAATCAAAGGATTAATTGACCAAGCGGATAAAGCAATGTATGTTACAAAAGCAACTGGTGGGAATGGAGTGACTATTTTTAATGATGAGTCATAAATAATATTTGTTTGATGAAAATAGTTTATAGAATTAGTTTTGAAAAATTAAAGTATTAGATGACGATAGTAAAAAAATATAATATAATAATTTTATTAATATTTTTAATTGGGTGTCAATCATCGAACCCTAGAAAATCTGTAAATGTTGAAAATTCAATTTCAGATACAAAAAAGAATGAAAATCAACCAAATACTGAGGGATTAAGATA
>JAYZKF010000150.1:0-6585 GCA_036163755.1 Fidelibacterota bacterium | reverse complement strand
TAGCTAAATTTTCGCTGCTTAAGTAGGTAATTATAGTTGATTTTATTTGTTCAGAATTGATTGGGCGACTAATTGATATTTCCGGTGCTTCATCATCATAATGTAAATTTTGAATTATAACAGATTTTGCCTGATTTGATGCAAAATCCTCACCTGAAAATTCAACACGGTAAACTGAACCATTAAATAATTTTGGGCCATTTTGTAATAGAATATCATTATGAGCGCCTGAATACAATTCTTTTCCATTTAACTCAACAGTCTGCGGTGAATTAGGATCAACCTGTCCATCAATTTGAATAAATTGCATCGTAGCATTTGCTAAATTTTCACTTAATGTATAACTTAATATATTTTTATTTATATAGCTATTATCATTGAAGTTATCAATAGATATCACTGGTGGTGTAATATCAAAATTTATGTTTGGTATTTTAATAGATTCCGCAACATTCCCAGCGAAATCTTCACCGCCAATAGTAAGATTATATATAGCGCCATCTACCCATTCTAATCCTGGATAGATTATATTATCATATGTTCCCATTTTTCTAGAGTTTTCATCAAGAACAATTTTGTGAGGTGATTTTGGATCGGAATTACCAGAAATTTGCTCCAAAACTATTTGACCATTTGCTAAATCTTCACTTATTGACAATGAAATTGATTTTTTATTTATAAATGAATTACTACTTGGAGAAGTGATACTTAGTATTGGTATTTCGTTATCAAAAACTATATTGTCAATTTGAACATCTGGAGATTGATTGCCAGCTGCATCAATACCTTCAAAACGAATATTATATATTGAACCATTTACTAAACGAACCAGACTTGTAGGGAGCTTACCCCCTTGTTTACCCTTTCTCTTCTTGCTTCCAGCTAATGTAACCATATGAGATTTCTTGGGGTCCGGTGATCCACCTATATTCTCAAAATATATTTTACCTTCCTCTAAAGTTTCAGTCAATGTATAGCTAATATCAGCTTCATTAATAAACGCATCATTATTAGGTGATACATCAACGAATTCCGGAGGTGTAATATCATATAGTATGTTATCTACTTTTACTTTCTTACCTTTGTTTCCAGCTAAATCAGTACCGGTTATTGAAATATTATATTTCAAACCATCTATTAATTCAGGAGCATTCTCAAAAGTAAAATTTCTAAAAGTCCCACCTTTTTTTTGTTTATCTAATATTTCCCTTACATGTGGAGATTTAGGATCAGCATTACCTTGAGCTTCCCAAGTAATTGTTCCTTTTTCGATTGGTTCGCTAATACTAAAGGATAATTCCGTTGAATTTACGGGCATGTTTACAGTAGGATTGATAATTACAAATTCAGGAGGGGTTATGTCAAAAGTAACATTTTTCAAAGTATCAGATATTGAATTATTTGTTGCTCTGTCAGTACCATTAATATAAATCTGATAATAAACTTTTTCTTCCGGCCTCACTCCATAGTCAGTTAATACATGCTCTCCCTGGGAAAAATCTTTTTTATTCAATTCAAAAGTCATTGGAGACGAACCTTCAGCAGTCCAGACCATCATAGCATCAATTAATGGTTCATCTGTTGAGTAAGTAATATCAACCGTATTTACAAAACTTTCAGATTGAGGGGACAATATTGATATCGTTGGCGGTGTAGTATCATACGTTATATCAGTAACTCGTAAAGTTTCCGACACATTCCCCGCAAAGTCAGTACCTGATATAGATATTTCATAAACTCGGCCATCACGTAGTGCAACATAGTTAGCTAAAGCATCAATGGAACGAGTCCCACCTAAAAGCTCGGGTCCATTTAAAACAGATTCCAGAGGTGCGGCAGAATCACTATGTTTGAATAACACGATTCCGTTATCAATATCTTCGGATAAAGACCAACCAATATTTACTACATTTATGAAAGAACCAGATTTGGGATAAAAATTGGTAAACTCAGGAGGAGTTAAATCGATTTTAATATCAATTAATTTTACTTCTTCAGCTTTATTACCTGCTCTATCATTACCATTTAATGTGATTTCATAAGTTGTTGCATCCTTAAGCTCTGGAATAAATAAATTATCTGAATCGTATTCACCGCTTAATAATTTATCATCGGACAGGTAAGTTATTTCATGAGGTTTATTATTTTTACCTATACCATTCCAAAAAATATTAAATCCATATAAATCCTCATTTATATTGAAAATCATTTTTGACTCAGTTGTATATATATCAGAGGTTGGATACGATATTAAAATTATTGGTGATGTAATATCATAAAGAACATCTTCAACCTTTACAGTGTCGCTAATATTACCTGCAGGATCGTAACCTACGTACATAAGAGTATAAATTGAACCATCATTAAGGTTTGGTACATTTTCTAGCTCTTTTGGGCCAATTTCATCGAAATTAAGTTCTTGCCTAGCTAAGTCACTAATATGGGGCGATAAAGTATCTTCATTCCCCCCAGTCCTTAACCAAATCATTTGAGCTGATTGTAGAATCTCACTATTTGAAAAGTGAACAAGTTTATGGTTAACAGCTTCGCCAGTATCTGGACTCAAAATCGTGAGCTCAGGAGGAGTGAAATCATACTGCAATCCCGGCACAAAAGCTCTTTTTGCTTTATTTCCTGCACGATCTCTTCCCGTTATTGACATCGTATATAAAGCATTTTCAACAACTGTTGGATTATTGGCCAATTCAATTTCAATATGTTCTCCCACTTCACGTTCATCCTGTGTCAATATTGCAGTGTAAGGTGCAAGCGTATCTTTAACTCCACCAAGCCAAATCCACTTAAATTGACCTTCAAATAAAGTTTCAGATAGCGTATAACTGACAGAAGTTGTTTTAGAGATAGATCTTGGTAATGGAAATAGGATAACAATTTCTGGCTGAGTTATATCATACAAAATATTTTCAATTTTAATATGATTTGATTCATTTCCTGCTGGATCAAAACCTTTATATGAAATATTATATACACCACCATCAATCAATGCAGGGGCATTTGCAATCATACTCGGTCCATATTCACCCATATTTAACTCGTCTTTAAATAGTTCCATTGTATGTATACTATCTGGGTCTTCTACTCCATTAATCCAAGTCCAAGTAATTTCCCCTGAATTAAGCAATTCGCTATTTTTATAATGAACATTTTTATGATTGACCGCATCTCCATTAGCAGGGCTAAGCCAGGTTAGTTCCGGTGGTGTAAAGTCATATTCAACTCCGTTAACGATCGCCTGGAGTGCTTCATTTCCTGCCCGATCTCTACCTACAAAAGTAATAGTATAAATAGCATTCTCTACAAAATCAGGTATGTTTGTTAATTCTATTTTTGTAAAAACACCTTTTTTCTTTTCATCTTCGGTTAATTCTACAACATATGGTGAAGAAAGATCTTCTACACCAGAATTCCAAGTCCAGGTAAAGGATGCTTCATAAAAATCTTCAGATAAACTATATGATAAAACTTTAGTATTGGTTATGATTTTATTGGTTGGATAATCAATAGCAATTTCAGGTAATGTAAAATCATATAAAACATCCTTAATGGTCACTGTATCGGCAATATTTCCAGCTCTATCAGATCCTGTAAATAAAATCGAATAAATACCGCCATCACGAAGAGGAGGCATATTAATTAAGCGGATACTATCGTGAGACCCAAAAGACATCTCCTCATTTGTAAGTTCTACATTATGCGGTTGATCGGGGTCTTCTAAGCCACCAGTTTGAATCCATATAATTTCACCTTTAAATAAATCCTCAGATAAGGTATATGAAATATTTTGATGGTTTAGTGCAGCTCCCGAATCCGGACTAACTAATGAAAATGAAGGAGGTGTTATATCATATAAAATATTATTAATTGATACAGGTTCACTATCGTTGCCAGCTAAATCTCTTCCATTAACAAGGATATTATAAGTTGAACCATCTACTAGCACCGGTTCATTTTTCATTGCAATTCGAATCTTTTCTTTAGGAAGCAGTTCATCTCCAACCATTTCGACAATTTGAGGAGATAGGGAATCAAGTTTTCCATCTATTTGTGTCCATCTAAATTCACCAACAAGTAATTTTTCGCTAATTGCATAACTTACCGCTGGACTATTTATTGCAGCATCATCAAATGGATATATCATTGTAATAACTGGTGGAGTGATATCATAATGTATTGAGTCCAAATAAACCGTATCTGAGACATTGCCTGCTAAGTCAGGAGCAACTATTGAGAAAGTATACATGCTACCATCATTAAGTTGGAAATAGTCTGATAGATCTAAATCAACTGAAACACTAATAGTATCTAAAAATTCATGATAAAACGGTGAATTATCATCGTTTGCGCCACCCATCCTCTTGACATAAATACTCCATTTTTGTATTGGTTCATTTGTTGACATACCCATTAATTGATTATTTATCCAAGCCCCTTTATAGGGTTTTGTGAATGTTAGTATAGGTGGAGTTATATCATATATAACTCCATTAAAAACTCCAGGGTTAGAAAGATTACCAGCTCTATCATATGCAAATATTCCAGGATTGTACATTACACCATCAACTAACTGTGTTTGATTCACTGGCTTAAATCGATCTGTAATGACTAATTCTTCACTTGACAAAATTACTGTATCGGATTTTGTATCTGCAAAATTTGAATCTGGGTACCATATTATGTATGCAGAGTCAATAGGCTCAGTTGAAGTATATGATAGATATACTTCTTTCATATATTTATCCATTTCTAGAGACATAATCGGTGGGCTAATATCATAAATAAGATTAGATTTTTTTCTTTTCGTTGCCATATAACCTTTAACACCTTCGCCATCAAAATGAACATTATATGTAAAACTATCTTTTAAAGCACTTTCATCAGGTAAAACTATTATATGATCACCGCGAGTTATTTTAGTTAAATTAACACGTAAACTGTCTAATTCTCCTGGTACAACCCAGTTTAAATAGCCCCATTTTACATCCCCATCTAAATTATAAGAAATTGCACTCGTATTAATATAGCTGGTATCTGGTGGGCCAGTGAACCAAAACACTGCTTCAGTTCCATCAGGACTTAATTTTACATCCATGATCAGAACACCATTTGAATCATATTCAAACATGTGGGTGATATCTAAATCATCATAATACTTGAATAGAAACTTATGCATTGACTTACCATCTGGGCGTCTAAACCATTCATCCCTTATCACTCGACCCAAAGAATCGTAATCAAACTCTTTTCCACCATACTCAAAAGCATCAACATCAAAAAAGCGGTAATTATCAGGCTTATTAATTTTATTTAATTTAGATGTGGTAAATCGATCGTCCCATTTTTTGACTGAATCAACGCCAAATACCCATTCTATATATGAAACTGAATGGGATTCTCTTCCAAAAATAGTTTGTTGATATATATTCCCTGTGACATCTACAAAATCTTTTTGACGGATAGTTTCATTCGTGTCTAAATATGAATATTGCTCTTGATTTACTGATTTCCCTGAGCGATCAATGTATGATTTTACAATTAATCGATCTAGATCATCATATTCTGCACGAATATGAGGTTTACGAACCACTTCTGATTTAGGCACAGATTTCCCTGTTAGAAAATCACGTTCAGATAAAAAATATTTTATCTGTCGTTGTTCTGCCATCAGAAATAGCAAAATAATTGCCACGAATGTGAGTTTGACGGTTTTCACAAGGTCTTAATTTATGAGTGATTTATAGAGATGGAAATGGAGTATTGAAAGAAATAGAAAAAAAAGTGCTTTTATGTATTGCCATTTTCAGCTTTACGACGTTGTTGACGTAATTGATCCTTAGCTAATTTTCGCATATCTGCTACTTCATCAGACTCATCAACTATCTCTACACCAAGTAATGTTTCAATGCAATCTTCAAGTGTTACAATGCCTGATGTTCCACCAAATTCATCTTTAACAATAAAAATATGCGAACGGTTTTTAGTAAACCGGTTTAGTACAGATTCAACAGATTCTTTTTCATATACAGTCTCAACGGGTTCAGCAATTTCTGACATGGTTTTCTCAAAATAATCATCAGCCATTGTTTCTAATAATGTGTCTTTATAAACGATACCAATAATGTTGTCAATATTATCTTTAAATACCGGGATACGAGAAAAGTTTATATCTTTATCAGCATCCATCACTTGACCAACTGATTGCGAATCTTCAAAAGCGTATATAACTGAACGTGGTGTTAGAATTGCCTCAACCTGCATATCTTTAAGTCTAAATAAATTTTCAATAATATCTGATTCATGCTCATCGATTGAGCCTTCATCTTCTCCCATTTCAGCCATAGCTGCAATTTCTTCACGACTGACTTTTTTAACATCATCATCATCGGGAGTAAGCTTAGCAGAAAGAATATGACTCAACCATACAAAAGGAAATGTAAGTATCATTAAGAACTTTATTATGAAAGCTGAAGGTACTGCAAGACTTCTCCAGTAGGTAGCTCCAATCGTTTTGGGTATGATTTCAGAAAAAATTAATATACAAAATGTTAAAACGGCTGAAGCTATAGC
>JAYZKF010000149.1:0-5722 GCA_036163755.1 Fidelibacterota bacterium | reverse complement strand
TCATCATAATTATATATCTCACCATTAAAAATTATATCGTATTTTTTATTTTTCGATTTTAGAGGTTGATTACTTCTATTATTTAAATCAATTATTTTTAATCTGTTATGGCCTAGTTGATTATCTTTATAAGATACATAGCCACCAGGGGCGTCTGGTCCCCTATGCTTCATTGTATGTAGGGCATCAAGGAAAGCCTTTTTGTTCACATTGGGATCATTAGTAAAAAGTATTCCACACATTTTATCTAAACCGGTGGATTAATAAATTTAAGGTCAACTCAAAGATAGCAAATAAGATTAGGAATGGAAATGTTAATAGGGCCATTAATGGATTTAAATGTTTAAAAATTAATTTTACTTTACCCAACCCCTTTCGTTTCCATTTCTTTATTGAGAACTCTCCTCCAACTGAGAATGAAACTTTATGCCATATTTTAGAATCAGGTACATAATAAACTTCCCCCCCCATCTCTTGAAACCGTAATGATAAATCAACATCTTCACAATACATGGGAAAAGAATTATCGAACCCTCCAATCTCATCAAAATCATTTGATCTCATACAAATACAACAGCCCGTCGCATAATCCGTTTTTGATTGAATCGAAAATATTTGACTGTCTTTTTTTCTTATACCTTTATGTTTAATATATCCAAATGACAAATTGACTTTACCACCAGCATACCAAATTGTATCCTTATGATGATTATAGAATATTTTAGGAGATACTTGCATTATTTTCTTATCTGCTTCTAATGAATTGATTAAAGGTTCAACAAAACCCGGGTCGACAATGGTATCATTATTTATAAAAATTGAATACTCTGCCTTATCTATTGAATTAAATCCTATATTATTACCCTCAGCAAAACCATAATTCTGATTTAATTCTAAAATTTTTACTTTGGGGAATGTTTTTGATATAAAATTAACTGAGTCATCTTTAGAACCATTATCAATAACAATAATTTTAGAGTTCTGATATGAAATCTTATTTAAAGAACTCAAGCATTCATTAAGGACACCCATGCCATTCCAATTCAATACAAAAATATTGATAGATTGATTCATAAGAATTAAACCAATTCCATAATTTTTTTCGCAAATGTTTTCCAAGTATATTGTTTTTTATATTGTTCAATATTTTTTTTATAAATGAACAAATCTGAATCAAAATAGTTTATAATTCCATTCGCAATACTTTCTGGGCTTGGTTCACAAATTATTCCTGTTTTATTGTTTTGTATATTTTCCGGCAAACCGCCAACATTTGAAGCTACAACAGGCATATTAAAATGATATGCTATAGGAATAATTCCACTTTGAGTAGCGGTTCTATATGGAAGAACCACTAAATCAGATGCGCAAAAGAAATACTTAACATTTTCATTGGTTATAAATTCAAAATTAAAATCAATTACATCTTCAACATTATTCTCTTTAGCCATTTGAATATACTCGGATTGATTATCATAACATTCTCCAACTACCATGATTTTAAATTGATTTAATTGTTTTTTTAATATTTTAGCTGATTGTATTAATATATCTAGTCCTTTATACTTTCTAACTAAACCAAAATTTAGGATAAGTTTTTCATCCCCAATTTTTAGATATTTTCTAGCTTTTTCTTTGCTTATTGATTTACCAAATAAATCATAAATAGGATGTGGTGTCTTCTTATATATTGATTGAGAATTTATATCTAATAAATCTTTTTCAACTGTCTCTGACATAACAATAAAACTATCACAATGTTTAAAGAAATTACGAGTAAGGATAGAATCAATTTTCCTAGGTTCATGCGGAACAATATTATTGCAATTAACAATTATTTTAGACTTACATGTTTTTTTTATCTTTTTTGCAATCGATGTAAATGCCGGCGCAAAAAAAGGTAGCCAGTATTGAAATATTACAACATCGGGAGAAATTTTATTTATATAATTAGCAGTTTTTATCCATGAGAAAGGATTAATCGAATTTATCATTTCAATTATATCACTGTCTTGGAATGAAGACTTTTGACTCTTGCCAGGGAAAAAATACTTGGGATATTGAAGAGAAAAAGAAATTTTAAATATCTCGTGATGTTTTTGTAACTCCTTAGCTAATGAATAATTAAACATCGAGATTCCTCCGCGATAGGGAGGGAACGGGCCAATTAGAGCGATCTTCATAATAGATCGATTAAAATATTAAGATTAAAGAATCTCTTTCACTCGGGACTCTTTATCCTGATTTGAATTCGCAATCATTTCACCTACAAGCCCTATAGAAAAAAATTGTATTCCAACAACTATAATTAGCACACCTAACATTAATAACGCCATATGCTTTGCAAAAGGTTCATTTAAAGCATACTTTAAATATAATACATAGATCTCAATACCAATTCCCGACAAAAAGGTAAATAAACCAATTTTTCCAAAAAAATACAATGGGCTCTGAGTGTATTTTGATAAAAATAAAATTGAAATGAGGTCAAAAAAACCATGGAACATTCTTGACCCACCATATTTAGTTTCACCGAATAAACGAGGTCTATGATTAACTATAATTTCAGCAACTTTAAATTTCTTATATCCTGCTAAAGCAGGAATGTATCTATGACGACCTCCATATATCTCTAGAGTTTTAACAACGGATTGCCTATATATCTTTAGACCGCAATTAAAATCATGAATTTTTACACCAGTAAATAACTTTGTAATAAAATTAAAAAATTTTGAAGGGATTCTCTTTGACAATGGATCTTTTCTATCTTTTTTCCATCCAGAAACAAGATCAAATCCTTCTTCTAATTTCTTAACCAAATTTGGTATCTCATTTGGATCGTCTTGTAAGTCTGCATCCATAGTAACAATATATTCACCATCGGCATTCTTAAATCCTTCAGCTAATGCAGCTGATTTTCCATAGTTTCTATGAAATTGAATAATTTTAGTGTTGGTATCATTGTCAATAATCTTACTGATAGCCTTTTTAGATCCATCAGAAGATCCATCATCAACAAAAATTATCTGATAAGAATTGTAACCTGATAAAACTTCACTTAATTCATTATAAAGTTGTTCAAGTGAGTCAACTTCATTATAAACAGGTATAACTACTGATATTTTCATAAACTTTCATCAATTGAAATTATAGATTCAGGGATTTCTCTTATAAGATGAGGATATTGCAAATCAAATTCTCTTTCAATTATTTCTAAAGTTAGTTGAGTATTTTCTTCATTTATTTTAAATGTCACATTATTTACTAAAGCACCAAATGCTGTTTGTACAGATTTAAATTGAAGTTGACCATTAAGTTTATTGGGCTGAGTCTTTATATCTTTTACATCTGAAAATACAGCGGGAATCTCACCCCATAAAAATTCTCTCAACTCACTAGGGTCAATTATTTGAAATAAAGGAAGGGTAAGATAAATAGATGCTTTATTATATCTTCTATTTTTGCGCATATCCCAAGCATCAATATCGTTATTAGAGATAATTAAAAATAGTGTTTTTCTACCAATTATATCTTTGAATTCTATGTAAGAAGTATTCCTCGAAGAAGAAAATGTAAAATTGAGTCTACCATCAAATTTACCTTTAGATAAAATGTATCCATTCCCTCTACAATAATCTTTGCTACTTATATCAGGTTCAATATAATCATTAATTATTGGTTTTGGTGGAGTTGAACAACCAAAAAATACTATCAAAAGTATAACTATATAGAATTTATTCAAGAGAGACCTTTTTGATAAGCTTAGGATTATCTTTATCTAAGGCCAAAGCACGTTTATAATAGTCTATCGCTTCTTTTTGTTTATTGTCTTTCATCAATACATCGCCCAAATGTTCTAAGACTACTGAATTATCTTTTACAATTTCCAGCGAAGACTCTAGATATTCTTTAGCTTTATCTATTTTATTTAACTTAAAATAAATCCATCCAATAGTATCAAGATATGAAGCGTTTTTAGGCTCTAGGCTAATTGCTTTCTTTGCCATTTTTAACGCTTTATTTAAGTTTTCATTCCTTTCAACTAAACTATATGCATAATTATTTAAGGCTTGGGCATCTAAACTGTCAACATTAATAAGATCAATATATATCTCATCAGATTTATCCCATTCTTTTATTGCATCGTATAAGATTGCCATAGAATGCATTAAACTAGTCGAATTTGGTTCTATTTTCTGTGACTTTTGATAATAACTCATTGCTAGGTCATATTGCTTCATGCGACTGTGTGCTATACCAATAAGATATTGAATTGAGAAAGTATTACTAAATGCTTCGCTAACTGGTTCTAATAGATCAATAATTGCTTCTGAATCATTTTCATTCATATAAACTAATGAACGACTATAGTATCCTCTCCAATCCTCAGGATAATTTGCTATTAACATATCACCTAACTCTGCAGCTTTATTATAATTTTCACTTTCCATATATATATCAAATAATGAAAAATAATAATTTGGATTTTTCGGTGAATCTTCTATTACAGACTTAAGCAATTCACGAGCTTTTTCAGTGGAACCCGAACGATAATATAACAAACCCAATTGGCCACGGCGCTCCAGAGTCTCCCCGTGGATATTATTTAGTTCTTCAATATGTGCTATACCTTCATTAAATGAGTTCGATCGAGATACAAGATCAATGAAAATCTGCAGATATCTTTCTTCATTAGGAATGGCTTTTGATAGATCTTTAAAAATTGATTTTGCTTTTACTGCATCATTTAAGTTAATTGCAAAGCGACCTGCCGTTTCTAATAAATCATATCTATTTGGTTCTAGTGAGAATGCTTCAAGATATAAATGCATGGCCTCTGTAAGATTTTTATCTATTTTTTTCAATTCTGCCAAAGCAATAATATAACGTACGTTTTCAGGATTTAATTTTCTTAATTGAAAAAAATACTTTTCTGCTTCATCATATTTTTTTTGAATAATTAATTGATCTGCGATCATTTGTAAAGCTTTTGGGTCATTTGGATCCTTCTTTATTGCTGTTTCCAAATGATTTTTGGATAATTCCGGCTTACCAATATTCCAATAACATTCTGCTATTGCTAAATGAATTTCTCCAACATTAGGATCGAGATTTAATGCTTGTTGAAATTCAATGATTGCCATTGCAAAATCCCCTTGATTCATAAGCAATTGACCATTCATGAAATATCTTAATCCCTCAGTATTTGGTTGATTTTCATTCTTTTTTGTATCTGAAATTGAATTTTCAACATTTACAGATTTTCTAGGGTTCGATGATTGACACCCAATTACCAATATTAATAAAATTATTAAATTATATTTTTTTACAATCTTCATCTAATTCTTTAAACTATCATAAACTATTTTCATCAAAAATAGTCACTCCATTTCCACCATTTGCTTTTGTAACATACATTGCTTTATCTGCTTGGTCAATTAATCCTTTAATTTGATCAGAATGTGATGGAAAACCAGCCATACCAGCACTAATAGTAATATTCGAAGCAATTCCATCTTTTAAAAAAGTATTCTGTGCAATTTTATCAACGATACGTTGTGCCATAGGTCTGCATTCCTCAATATTTGTATTAACAAGTAGTACTGAAAATTCTTCTCCACCATATCTACCTACTACATCAATTGTACGAACATTTTCAGAAATAATTTTACTTACCTCTACAAGAACAAAGTCTCCATAAAGATGGCCATAAGTATCATTT
>JAYZKF010000148.1:0-3092 GCA_036163755.1 Fidelibacterota bacterium | reverse complement strand
AATCGAATTATGGTGGCACATGATGGATGTGCAAGCATTGCAAATGATGGTAAAACTTATAAAAGAGTAGTGCTCCCTATTGCACAAATGTATCACGCTCATACTGATGATCAAATCCCTTATAATGTATATGGTAACCGTCAGGATGGTTATTCCTATAGAGGACCTAGTAATAGCCGTGAATGGGGTATTAACCTAGGTCATTGGAGAGCATTTGGAGGGTGTGAATCTGGCTTCGGCATTCCGGATCCTCATGATAATAATATTGTATGGTCTGGATGCTATGATGGCGGTTTAGAAGTATATGATGTACGTACAGGTCATGCACGCAATGTACGAGTTTGGCCAGAGGCATCTTACGGTTGGGCTCCAAAGGATTTGAAATATCGTTGGCACTGGACATTTCCTATTCATGTTTCTAAACACAAAAAAAATACAGTTTATGTTGGAAGTCAATATGTACATCGTAGTACTGACTTAGGTCAATCATGGGAAGAAATTTCTCCTGACCTTACATTAAACCTCAAAAGTCATCAGGAAAGTTCTGGTGGAATAGCCATTGATAATTTGATGACATTTGATGGTTCAGTTTTATTTGCAATTACTGAGTCACCTATAAAACAAGGACTATTATGGGTTGGGAGTAATGATGGGCAAGTAAATCTATCAAAAAATGGTGGCCGTTCATGGGAGAACGTCACAAATAATATAGATATGCCTCCTTGGGGTACGATATCAAATATTGAAGCATCAAGACATGATAAAGGAACTGCATATATTAGTGTAGATCTTCATCAAATGGGAAACTTTGATCCTTATATATATAAAACTGAGGACTATGGTAAGTCATGGAAAATGATAAGTAAAAATATTCCGAAGTCTTATTCAAGTTTTGTGCATGTTGTGCGTGAAGATCATAAAACACCTGGGGTATTATATGCTGGTACAGATAATGGGCTTTACGTTTCAGTAGATGACGGAAACAAATGGACCCGTATAAAAAACAACCTACCTCCTGCACCCATTTATTGGATCAGTCTACAGAAAAGATTTGATGACATGGTTGTAGGAACCTATGGTCGTGGAATATATATACTAGATGATATCAGTCCATTTAGAGAAATATCAAAGATTAATCCCGATAAGCCTTCTTTACTTCCAATTCAGGACGCGTATCGTTTCCAAACTATTCAAAGTATGAAAAATGATGGAACCAGTTTGATCAGGGGTCAAAATCCTGCTTATGGTGCAAATCTTGATTTCTTTCTACCGGACACAAATAATAAATTAGTTTCTTTTTCTATTCAAGATGAAAAAGGTAAAGAAATTAGAAAAATTGTTCCAAAGAAAGTCTCAACTGGATTAAATAGAGTAATGTGGAACTTGAGATACGAGCGAACAATAACACCAAAACTCCGAGTGGATCCTGATGGAGTAGACTGGGTGAAATATAATAAAGATGGCTGGCGTCAACTAAGAACTTGGGATTTAGATGTAAATGCTGGGAAATTAGGTCCATTAGCTGTACCTGGTAAATACAAGGCAGTCCTCAAAATCAATGAAAAAGAGTTTATTAAAACATTTGAGGTTCTTAAAGACCCCAATACAGCTGGAAGTTTAAAAGATATAAAGCAACAATTTGAATTTTTGATCACACTGAGAGAAACAATAAATAAGAATGTAGAACTAATAAATAAGATTGAAGAATTGAGATATTCACTTCAAAATGATTACAATGATAACCCAATGAAAAAGAGTGAAGCTAAGAAGATGGATCGTAGACTATATGAAATTGAAAGTCATCTTTTCGATGTGAAATTAACTGGTGCTAGAGAAGATGCCTTTAGAAACCCAAATAAGCTTTACGGTCGCTTAGCTGCTTTGGGAAGTGACCTTACGCGTTTTGGAGCTGATTTTAAACCTACAAATCAACAAGTAAAAGTATTTGAATTACTTTCTAACAGACTGCAGAAACAAGAACAAAATTTTAATTTAATTATGGATGATAATTTTTGGGATTCAGAAAAGAAATAATTTATTGAGGGTCATCCAATTTAACTGCTGTACCGTATACAAGCAGCTCGGCAGTACCTGATAAAATCATTGAGGTTTGAAAACGCACTCCCACAATAGCATCGGCACCTAACTCTTTCGCCTTTTCTTTCATTCTCATCATTGACTGCTCTCTAGATTCTGCCATCATTCCGGTATATTCCTTAATCTCTCCTCCAATAATGGTCCGAAAACCAGCCATAATATCTTTCCCAACATGACGTGCTCTAATTGTGTTACCGATGACTGTACCTAAATGTTCTTTTATAGTATGCCCTGCAATATTTTCTGTTGTAGAAACAATCATTCGTCAATACCTCTAAAAGGTTCATCCTTAGCATCATCACGATCCTCTTTAATAAACTTTAATGCTAGAAAAACAGCGCCTCCTATCATTAAAATACTTCCAAGGCCAAGAAAGAAATCGCTTAAAATAAATCCTATAATTCCTTTAATAAATTTTAGAGCTAGAATAACAGCACCAGCAATAATAAGGTAAACTGCAATTTGTTTTGTATCCATAAATACTCCGAAAATAGTTTTAAAGACATTTGAATATAAGAGAGTGAAATTTCATCTAAAAAGATAATTAAATTCCAAGCATAATGGCAGAAACAGATTTTTCGATAAGATCATTTAAAGGAGGTTATGATAATAATCTCAATTATCTTATTTCATGTATGCGTACAGGTAATCAACTAATAGTTGATGCATCAGTGAGTATGGATCAAATCAAACCATTTATCAATAAACGAGGTTTAATCGCAGTTTTTATTACCCACACACATGGTGACCATGTAGCTTATTTAGACGAGTATTTAGAGAATTTTTCCGATTTAGTTATTATGGTTCATAAAAATTCAGAAAAAAAAATTAAATCTGACTATGTTAAACCTGTAAAACACGGCGATATTATTTCCATAGGCCAACTTAATCTTGAAGTATATTATACACCTGGGCACTACTCTGATTCGGTATGTTACTATCTTGATGGAGTATTATTTACTGGAGATACGCTTTTTGTTGGTCGAACAGGAAGG
>JAYZKF010000147.1:0-4146 GCA_036163755.1 Fidelibacterota bacterium | reverse complement strand
TGCCTGGGTTGCGTCTAGGATGGTCAATTTCTAATACAGAATATATTAAACAATGTTGGGCGAATCATGATTATACAAGTATATCTATTGGGCGTTTAAGTGACTTAATTGGTGCTCATGTCCTTCATCCAGATAATAGGTTAAAAACACTCAGCCAGATTAGAGAATGTTTGATTAATAACTTACAAATTTTTCAAAACTGGATTAACGGTTTTGGTGATCATTTTCGTTTTATTGCACCACAAGCAGGCGCGATGGCTTTTGTGGGATATGATTGGTCAATTAATTCCTCTGCTCTGATTGAAAAACTTCGTGATGAAACCAGTGTAATGCTCGTTGCTGGAGATTGGTATGGGATGGATCATTATTTAAGATTTGGTTATGGAGCTAAATCTTCTGATCTAAAAGAGGCCCTTGATAGAATTTCACCAGTACTAGAATCTTTATGATTGATTTTCCAAATCACGTAGAAGAATCATATAAAAGATCCAAACCTTATATAAGAAAGACCCCACTAGAGCATTCTCCTTATTTAAGTAATCTGATCGATGGTGAAGTATATCTTAAGTTAGATAACATCCAAAAAACAGGATCATTTAAATTTCGAGGAGCGATCAGTAAGATGACCTCTTTGTCAGAAAAAGAAAAGCTAAGTGGAGTGGTGACTGCTTCTACAGGAAATCATGGTGCAGCATGCTCATTAGCTATGTCTTTACTTGGCATAAAAGGTAAAATAGTTGTTCCAAAAAACGTTCATAAGAATAAAGTTGAAAATATACTTAATCTTGGAGGAGAAATTGAATACTATGGTACCGATTGTATCCATGCAGAAGAAAGAGCACAAGAAATATCTAAATCATCAGGAGCAACTTATATCTCCCCTTATAATGACGAAGCAATTGTTTGCGGTCAAGGAACACTTGGATTAGAAATCGGACAAGACTTAAGTAATGCCAATTCAATTTTTATTTCAGTTGGTGGCGGCGGGTTAATTGGTGGAGTAGGGGGATATCTAAAGTCAATTAATAATCAAACAAAAATGTACGGTATTTCTCCAGAAAACTCTTGTGTAATGTATGAGTCGTTAAAAGCAGATGAACAATTGGATTTTCCATCTAAACCTACACTATCTGATGGTACTGCTGGCGGAGTTGAATTTGGTTCAATAACTTTTCAGCTTTGTAAAGATGTTATTGATGAGTTTGCAGTAGTTTCAGAAGATGAAATAATTGATGGAATACGTATTGGAGTTGAGAAACATCATCAATTAATTGAAGGAGCTGCAGGTACAGCTATCGCTGGGTTTTTAAAGTATAAATCAGATTTAATTGGTCAAACTGTTGTGATTGTTATGTGTGGTGGAAATATTAGTTCTGAAGTATTAAAAACAATTTTATGATAAAAATTGTTGATCTATCTACAATTAAATCTATTCTTCCAAAAGTTGATTTAATTAATGAAATTGAGAAAGGTTTTGTAGCATACTCTAATGGTGAGGTAGTTGTTCCTCCTGTTGGGGAGCTTAGTTTTGATTCTCCACCTGGTGATGTTCATATAAAATATGGCTATATAAAGAATGACGATATTTATGTAATTAAAATTGCATCAGGATTCTATAACAATTCAGTATTCGATTTACCTACAGGGAATGGGATGATAATAGTTTTTGATCAAAAAAATGGTCAACCGATAGCTATTCTAAATGATGAATGTTATTTAACTGATGTACGCACAGCTGTAGCAGGTGCAATATGTGCAAAATATTTTGCCCCTAAGAATATTAATAGGATTGGAATTGTAGGAACTGGAGTCCAAGCAAGAATGCAATTGCAGTATTTAAAAGGAGTTGTTGATTGCAATGATGTGCTTGTTTGGGGGAGAAATTCAGATTCTTTAGATAAATATGAAAAAGATATGGAGCGTAGTGGATTTGCTATTTCAACGACTATTAACCTTGATGAAGTTACGAATGATTGCCAGTTGATTGTGACATGCACCCCAAGTGAAACACCATTAATAAATTCAGTTAATAAAGGTGCTCATGTTACCGCTATGGGTTCTGATACTGTTCGGAAACAAGAATTACATTCTAATATATTGTATAAAGCAGATTTGGTTATTTCAGATAGTCGATCACAAAGCGCCGATAGAGGAGAGATTCATCATGCTTTGAAGGATAATTTAGATATGAATTCAGTTGTTGAGTTAGGTGAAGTAATATCTAATAAAAGAAATGGTCGAATATCTGATAAGCAAATAACAATTGCTGATTTAACTGGTGTTGCAGTTCAAGATATACAAATCGCTAAAGCAGTATTAAGCCATTCATAAATAGTCCCCATTTATTTGGGAACTAAATGAATTCTATGTAATATTATGTATATATTAGGGAGGAGTAAAATCATGCTTCGTTCAATTAAAAATATTTTAATTTTTTCATCATTGTTTACTTTTATCTTTGCTGAAGTTATACCACTGGGATCTAGCATCCCATTGCCAGAAATAAAAATGGAAGATATAAGTGGTAAAAAAGTTAGCCTTAATGATGTTAAGATGAAAAATGGATTACTTGTCAATTTCTCATGTAACACCTGTCCATGGGTGCATGCATGGCAAGATAGGTATAACGAATTAGCTAAGGCTAGTGCAGAAAACAATATCGGTTTTATTACGATTAATCCTAATTCTAGAAATCGTGAAAAAATTGGAGAAGGTTTAAAAGATATGCAAAAATTCTCTAATAATTATGATCATGATTTTCTTTATACTGTAGATGAAGGTTCTAAGTTAGCAATGGCATTTGGTGCAACTCAAACACCCCAAGTTTTCCTTTTTGATTCAAATGGCAAGCTGGTGTATCAAGGTGTTATTGATGATAATCCTCGGAAGCCCAAAAAAGTAACAAAACCCTATCTCTTAGATGCGATCAGCGCACTTGGTTCAGGTAAGCCAATTAGTATAGCTGAGACGAAGGGGAGAGGTTGTACTATAAAATTTCCTAAATAAATTATTTTTTGAGTATCCAATAACATAGTTATCGTTATTGGATACTCTTTTATTTATTCTTATGCAAAACTCCACATATCATATCAAAATATTATTATTAATAAGTCTTAGCTCATACTTGATTGCCGATGACGATGTGATTGACTTAAAAACTTTTCCTAGACCCACCATGTATACTTCTTTTACTAAGAGTGAGATAATTATTGATGGCATTGTTAATGAAGAAGCATGGATGAAAGCCGACTCCATTACTGATTTTTATCAATCACAGCCTAATCCTGGATATTTACCTACAGAAAAAACTGTTGTTAGAGTCCTTTTTGATAAAGATTTTTTATATGTTTCAGCAATTCTCTATGATTCAGAGCCAGATAAAATAATTATTGAAAGTTTAGAACAAGATTTTGATTCACAAAGCTCTGATGCTTTTGCAATTATGTTGGACACATTTAATGATGACAAGAGTGGTTATGTATTTCTCTTTAATCCTGCAGGTGCAATAAAGGACATGTATATTGATAACGATGGTACTACAGCGAATCGAGCTTGGGAAGGTATAGTCCACCCAAAAACTTCAATTAATGATAATGGATGGCAAATTGAATTAGCTTTTCCATTGACAAGTCTACGATTTAATCCTAATGATGGCTCTCAAGATTGGGGCATAAATTTTTTACGACGAATTCGCAGAAAACGTGAAGACCTTTATTGGAGTCCGATAGAACCTTTTCAAAAATTAATTACAGTATCTAAAGGTGGCATTTTAAAAGGGATAGAGGGGGTTACGCCAGGTCGAAATCTTCAATTAAAGCCTTTCGTTCTAGGTAATGAAATTTCTGAAGAAGAAAAAACTACAAAATCTGCAGGTGGTTTTGATATTAAATATAGTATGACGCCTAGTTTAACTCTTGATGCAACATACAATACAGATTTTTCTCAAGTTGAGGCAGATGAAGAAAGAGTAAACTTGACTCGCTTCCCATTATTTTTTCCTGAAAAAAGAGATTTCTTCCTTGAGAATGCTGGAATTTTCGAGTTTGGCGATATCTCTAACTATCTCTATCGCATGTCACCTAGTCGCTATAGTAGATCATTCACAATGTTTCATAGTAGGCGTATAGGCTTGGAATCAGGGATGCA
>JAYZKF010000146.1:0-6794 GCA_036163755.1 Fidelibacterota bacterium | reverse complement strand
CCCACATCTCCCATAAAAACTTCTGCAGGAGAAGCATTAAACCATAAATAACCCAAGCAAGCACCAACACAAGAAGCTGTAAAAATAGTTAATTCTCCTGCTCCAGGAAGATAAATAATATTCAAGTAGTCGGAAAAATCAACCCTGCCACTTACATATGCAATTACAGAAAAAGTAGAAAATGATATTGCGAGAAGCCCGGCTGCTAACCCATCAAGCCCATCTGTGAGATTGACTGCATTAGATGTCCCAGTAACAACAAAAATAATCATTAATGGGTACAGCAAACCAAAATCAATAACTGAATCTTTTAAAAAAGGTATCGAAGTTACAGTTATTATATTTTCCCATCCTGGAGTATTATAAATCCAAAATGTTATAATCAGTCCGATAGAAACTTGACCTGCTAACTTATACCTAGCAACCAATCCTTTTTTAATTTTTTTAATCGATTTGAGATAATCATCAATAAATCCAATACATCCCATCCAAATTGTTGAAATAAGTAAAATTTGGACAAAAGGATTTTTTATATCAGCCAGCAGGAGAGTAGGGAGGATAATTGCAGAAAGAATAATTATCCCCCCCATAGTTGGAGTGCCTCTTTTTTTTAAATGGCTCTCCGGGCCATATTCGCGAATCTCTTCGCCTATTTGATTTCGGCGAAGCATTCGAATAATGGCTGGTCCGAGGATGAAACTGATAATTAATGCTAGAATAGCGGCGGATGCACTACGAAAAGTAATATATTGAAAAACATTCAATGGTGAGAAAAAGTCTCGAAGTGGATATAATAAGTGATAAAGCATATGTGTTAAATAATTTCCCCTACAATTTCTTCCATTCTCATCCCTCTTGAACCTTTAACCAAAATTTTGTCACCTTTTGAGATGATATCGTTCAATGAAGATAAAAGAGATTCTTTTTCATCAAAATGTTTATGTAGTATAGATTCGTTCATTTCCTCATGCGCTACGATTGTCTCGTTCCCAAAGGTAAATACGGCTGATAATTCTTCTTTCTGACATTTTTCCCCAATTATTCGATGTTGTTTTTCAGAAGAGCTACCTAATTCAAGCATATCTCCAAAAACAAAAATTCTCTTTCCATTCCCACTAAATGCTTTAAGGTAATCAATGGCTGCTAGGGTTGATTCTACATTTGCATTATAGGTGTCATCAATTATAGTAATCTTGCCATTTGTTTTTATTTCACAACGACCTTTAGGGGGTTTGAAGGTTATGATTCTATCCTTAATAGCTTCCCAGGAAATGTCTAATTCATTTGCAATTGCTGAACATGCAATAATATTTTTTGCGAATGAAAGATTCACAGAATTGGTATGAACTTCTTGAGTATCTATTGTAAGAACAATTGATCCATCTTCATCATTATGAAGATCTGCAGGGTAATCACAGTTTGCTGTTAAGCCAAATGTGATCGAATCTCCATAAATCTCCAATTCATTTATACGACTGTCAGCCAAATTGACAAATGATTTTCCCTTAGTCAAGTGTTCAAATAATTCACCTTTTGTTTTTGCCACACTTTCAATATCCCCAAAACCTTCTAAGTGCGCAGGTGCTATATTTGTAATTAAGCCGTGATTGGGATTAGCTATTTTACAAAGCTTTTCTATATCTTTAGGTTGATTAGCTCCCATTTCTAAGATTGATACACCATGGTACTCTGTTAATTTTAGAATGGTTAACGGAAGACCAATTGATGTATTATAATTTCCTTCTGTAGCATGAATATCATATTTAGCTGATAAAATATATTTTAATAATTCTTTGGTAGAAGTTTTTCCATTAGAACCAGTGATTCCAATTACAGGCATTTGAAACTGATCGCGCCAAGCTCTCGCAACTTTGCCAATAGCATTTATGGGGTCATCAATTTTTATTTGCTTTTCTCTTGATTCGTCAACGGGTTTACTCACTAAAGCTGTTGACGCACCTTTATCAAATACATCCGTTAAAAATGAATGTCCATCTACTTTCTCTCCATTAATGGCAATATAAAGGTCGCCTTTCTTGATATCACGACTATCAGTTGATATTCCAACTACTTTTTCAAGTAAAGGTTTATCCAAAGTCTTATCAAAGATTTGTTTAAATCTATCTGGATTTGGTAAATCAATTCGCACTTATAAAACCTTTAACGATTTCAATATCAGAATAATTGATTTTTTTACCGTTTATTTCTTGATAGTCTTCTCGACCTTTCCCCAAAATAACTAATATATCTCCATTAGTTAGTTCATCTAGTGCCTTTCTTAATGCTTTTTCTCTATCTTTATATAATTGAAAAGTATTTTCTTTAAGATCCTTAACAATTTGATTATTTATATCATTTATGTTTTCTGTTCTCGGATTGTCAGGTACAATCCACATTTTATCCGAATAATTCTCAGCTATTCTTCCCATCAATGGACGTTTATCTCGATCGCGGTCTCCGCCACACCCAAAAAACACATTTACTTTTGAATATTTTGGCTTCATTTTTTGTACAGTATTTAAGACTTTTTCATAAGCATCTGGGGTATGGGCATAATCAATAATTATTGTTGAATTATTCTTAAGTTTAAAAACTTCCATTCTTCCTGGAATAATATCACATCTTGATACGCCTTTCTGGATAATTTTAGGATTGATATTTTGAGATAAAGCTATGCTAACAGCACATAAAATATTTTCGACATTATATTCCCCGATAAGAGATGAACTTATTGGAATCTTTCCGCTTTCATGATTCAATATGAATTCAATACCATTGAGACTGTTGATGAGACCAGATAAATGAAAATTAGTATTTCTTTGTTTTGAAAATGTCAAAAGCTTTGCCTTTGATGCTTTTGATATTTTCAATCCTAATTCATCATCATAATTGATTACAGCTGAACTTGAAGCACTAAGCATTTGGAACAATTTCGCTTTAGTATCAAAATAATTTTTCATACTCTTATGATAGTCCAAATGTTCTTCAGATAAATTAGTAAATGCGCCAACATTAAATTCAACATCAGCAACTCTATATTGATCCAATGCATGAGATGAAACTTCCATTATTACATGGGTTATGCCCATTTGAACAAACTCTCTAAAAGTGCGATGCAAATTTACTGGGTCAAGAGTTGTAAGCGTTTTATTAGTTGTGAGTCCATCCGCAATAGTTCCTAATGTCCCCAGTTGCGCACAATTAAAACCATTCTCTTTAAAAATAGAATGCAAGATGGTTGCAGTAGTTGTTTTACCATTTGTCCCAGTTATGCCAACAATATTTAATTCTTTTGAGGGATGATTATAAAATGTTGAAGATAATTTGCTAAGTACGGATCTAGAATTTTCTACTTTAATATTTGGTATAGAAGAAATGGTTTCTGAATTCTTTTTATCAGTTATTATTGCAGAAGCGCCATTATCTATAGCTTGTTTAATATAATTATGTCCATCATTTGCAAATCCTTTTATTGCAACAAATAAACTCCCATTATTTACATCAGAAGAATGTGTACATATATTATCTACATCAATAAATGGCAGAGATATAGGTTCTATTGATATGTTTTTAATTAATTTTTCCAATTCCAATTATTAATTCAACCCTATGGTACATATAGTGCCTGGAAGTTTTTTTGTTCCCGGAGCTGGACTTTGCCATACCACCTGACCAGACCCTTCAAATTTTGCACGTAAGTTCGATTTTTTGAGGATGCTCTTTGCTTTACGTATACTCATTCCTCTAACATTTGGAACTATGGCATATCCGTCTTGGTATTTTTTAAGTGAATTAACAGTGCTTAGCGCTATTAAAGATTTTTCATTATCATTATTAGCGATCACAGTTTCTGTGGGTCTTTTTTCTTTCTTATGATGTTTTATTGAATCATCAACATTTATTATACGTTGTGCAATTCTTCGAAAAACAGGAGCTGCCCCGTAACCTCCCCAGTGATAACCATACTTAGGTTCATCTAAAATTATAACCCCAACAACCTGTGGTTTCTCAGCAGGAAAAAACCCTGCAAAATTTGAGATATATTTATTTGAATAAGCGCCATCAATAAATTTGTAAGCTGTTCCAGTTTTTCCAGCAATAGACCAGCCTTTAATTTTTGCTTTTTCTCCAGTCCCATATTGCACAACATCAACAAGCATATCTTTTACAGTTTCCATAATTTCTGGATTGGCTATTTTTCTAATTATTTCTGGTTTTTCAGAATAAATAACTTCGCCTTTTGCGGAAAGAATTTGTTTAATTAAGCTAGGCTTAATCAAGTATCCACCGTTTGCAATAGCAGCATAAGCAGATGCGAGCTGAAGGGCAGTTACTCCAACCTCATATCCAATTGAAACTTCAGCTAATGACATTTCACTCCAATTATTAGTTTGTCGCAACTTTCCTTTTGACTCTCCTGGGAATTGAATTCCAGTTGGGGAACCAAATCCAAAATCTCTTGAAAATGTGTATAAAGGTTCTTGACCTAATTTTTGAGCAATTTTTATCATTCCAACATTACTAGAATGGGCAATGATTTGAGGAAAGGTCAGTAGTCCAAAAATTTCATGATCAGAAATAATTTTACCTGCGACATTTATTTTTCCTTCTTTGCAATTAAATTCTTCATATAGAGAAACAGCATTTGTAGCAACAGCTGCTGTCGCTGTTACAACTTTATATGTTGAGCCTGGTTCAAATTGGTCGGTCAATACTCGATTTTTTTGGTTCTCAATAGGAGATAGGCCATGTTGATTAGGATTAAAATCTGGCATTGAAGACATCGCAAGTATAGATCCATTTTGAGGATTAATTATTATTCCTATCGCACCTTTTGCATTAGTCTCATTTATTCTACGATTTAATTCTTCATGAAGGATGCTTTGATATTCTAAATCAATAGTAAGTTGGATATTGGAGCCATCAATCGGATGCTTGATTGGGAAGCTCGTCTTGATTTGAGACCTGCCTTTACCATCTACCTGCTTTACGACCCAGCCAGCTTTTCCTGCTAGATAGGAATTAAATTCTTTTTCAATCCCCGTTAATCCTTTATCATCAACATCAGTAAAACCAACAGTTTGGGAAGCTATATTTTCTTGAGGATAGTATCGCCTTGATTTTCTCTCAACTACAAGCCCGGGTATTATCTGCTCTAGAAGCGGCTTAACTTTATTTTGTCTTAGTTTATGTTCAATTACTACAAAGCTTTTTTTAGTATCTATTTTTTTTAAATAATATTCAATGTCACGTCCTGTAGAATTAGCAATTTTTGCTGCAAATTCAGCTCTATCTTTAATCTTAAAGGTTTGAGCGCCTAAGGAATAGTGAATGATATTTTGAGTAAGAGGAACATTATTTCTATCGTAGATATTGCCTCTTACTGCAAGAAGTTTTTCATTTTTTTGGGCCTGGGTGATTCCTTGCTGTTTGTATTGCTCGCTATCGATTACCATTATCTGAAAAAGGCGAGCTGATAGCATAGCCCATCCCATAATCATTATGAAGGAGATTGCGCTTACTCGAGAACTGAATTTTAAATAACTTTTAGTCAAGATCGTTTGTAAACAATTTATTTTCAATATAGATCATTAGCGTTTCTGGCTCTGCTGGTACCATATTTAATTCGTTTCTAGCAAAACTAGATATCCGAGCACTGCTTGATAAATTTGAAATATCCATTTTTAACTCCTTAACAGTATTTTGGAGCTCTTTAACAACTTGGGTTTGGATCTCAATCCCTAGCATGTTTTCATCTACTTCAGTATAAACCCATAGATATGCAATTAATCCACCTATTGAGATGATGGTCGTTAAAAAGAAAAGTAAAGTTTGAAAGAATTCGCGATGTGCCTTTGAGCGTCTTTTGCGTTTTCTTATAGGCATTTAAATTAATTTTTCTGCGGCTCTTAGTTTTGCACTTCTAGAGCGATTGTTGCTTGTTAATTCATCTTCTGAAGGAGTAACTGGTTTTTTTGTTAAAATATTTAGCTTCCCTGACTCTTTTAGGGATCGAAAAGCATGCTTTACCATTCTATCTTCAATTGAATGATATGACATAATAATAATTCGTCCACCAACTGTCAAATAATCAAAAAATATATTGAGAAATATTTTCAATTTTTCAAGTTCACTATTGACTGCTATGCGTATGGCTTGAAATACGCGAGCCAGGGTTTTATTGCGTTTATGTGGAGGGGTAGCTCTACGAATGGCCTCTTTAAGGTCAAGCGCAGTTAAGATATTTTTTGTTGACTTAATAGATTTGGCAATTTTTCTTGAATATCGTTCTTCTCCAAACTCAAAGATAATGTTTGCCAATTCTTCTTCAGAAGCTTGATTGATAAGATCTGCAGCAGTAAGTGTCTGCTTGTTATCAAATCTCATATCCAAAGCACCGTGAGAATTGTAACTAAATCCTCTTTTATCAGAATTTAACTGAATTGATGATAATCCAAGATCTAGTAGAATCCCGTTTAACTCTGAAAAACCTAATCTATCGATAACCTTAGGGAAATTATCATATGAATATTTAAATGTATTTATGGGAAGTGCAGAGGCACCAAAACGCTTATTACATATGTCCAGTGCCTCCGCATCCCTATCAAGACCTATTAGCCTCCCTTTTTTTGAGAGTTGCGCTAAGATCTCTGTGGCGTGCCCACCAGCTCCGATAGTGCCATCGAGGTAAATTCCATCGGGCTGCAAGTTTAAATTTTTTATTACTTCTGAAATCATTACAGGGGTATGGAACTCTGAAAAATTCTGTAATGATTGATTTTTCATTATAGGAT
>JAYZKF010000145.1:0-18567 GCA_036163755.1 Fidelibacterota bacterium | reverse complement strand
TGGAGTTGCCATTTTTTCGCGTAGGAATTGCGTTAGCGCTTATTTGGATATTTGTATTCATAAATATTCAAGGAGCAAAATCATACGAAAGAACCTTGCTTCCAATGATGTATTTGATGTTTTTGTTGGGATGCATTGTAATTATTGCTGGTTTTTATTTTGATACAAACGATTTTGTTAATGCATTATATAAAAAGGGAAATAGAAATATTGAAATAAGCACGTTGACCAACTTTGATTGGCGCATTTTTCTTTCTGCTGCAGCTTTACTTTTTTCCAGCTTCATCGGTTTTGATTCCATAGCTCAAGCAGGTAGCGAAGCAAAGAACCCATCAAAAACATTACCTAAAGCTATCCTTCTTGCAATTATTTCTGTGGGTTGCTTCTATTTTTTATTCACATCAGCCGTTTACCATACTGTACCATGGAGTTTCATTGCTGAAGAATCCAAATTGAAAGATATTAGTGCACCAGGATTATTGAGCTATGTTTTGCCATCATGGTTAGGGGTTGCTATTGTTTTAGGAGCAGCTATCGCACTTATCAATGATTTACCCGCGATGCTATTATCGGTATCAAGATTAATGTTTGCTTGGGCCGAAGATGGTATTTTCCCATCAATAATTTCCAGGGTTCACCCAAAGAATTTCACACCGCATATTTCTTTAGTTGTTGCAGGAGCTATGGCCAGCATCGGCGTCTTGGGTTCTCATTTTGCAGGGGATTTTTTCTTAGGTATTGATATCATGGTTACTTCCATGATGGTGAATTTTTTGCTGATGTGTGTTACTCTAGTCACTATCCCAACAATAAATCCAATTTTGGCAGGTAAAATATCAGTTATTAAAAACAGAAAACATCAATTATTAATCGGTATTCTTGGAATCTTTTTCTTATTACTATTCTTAGTTGTCCATACATTTAAAGACCTAACCTCCAGTGTTTCAAATTGGTACTTTCACTCAACCCCAGTTTGGTTAATTGTAATGCTTATTGGAAGTATTATATTCTTTTTAAAATGGAGAAAAATAGGGCATTCTGAATATGAGCGTTTCAAGGAGCTTCCAAAAGAATGAAAATTCAATCACAACTATCAGCAGAACTTAAAATTTCTCGCATAATTACTGGCTTATGGCAAATAGCAGATATGGAAAGAAAAGGTGATCTTGATCCAAAAAAATATGCTAAAACAATAATTCCATATGTAGAAGCGGGTTTTACAACTTTTGATATGGCAGATCACTATGGATCAAGTGAATTAATTATTGGTGAATACAAAAAAATCAGTTCGAAATCTAATTTACAATTGTTTACCAAGTGGGTTCCCAGGCCTGGAAAGATCAAAAGAAAATCAGTTAGAGAAGCTGTTGAGCGTGCATTGGATAGAACGAAACAGTCATCTATTGATCTTATGCAGTATCATACTTGGTATTATCTTGATCCTAACTGGCTTGATGCTTTATTCTATCTAAAGGAATTAAAAAAAGAAGGATTAATTAATCATATAGGTGTCACCAATTTTGATGCCGCCCATTTGCGTATAGCATGTGCATCTGGCATACCAATTATAAGTAATCAAATTAGCCACTCAGTAATTGACCAAAGAGCCAGTAGTCAAATGATGGCTAATGTTTGTAATCAATATGAAGTGAAGTTATTAGCTTATGGAGTATTGATGGGTGGATTCTTAACTGATAAATGGCTAAATAAGACAGAACCCAGAACTCGCGATTTACATACTTGGTCTGAAATGAAATATAAACGTTTTATTGATACAGCAGGAGGGTGGATTACTTACCAAAATCTATTGAATGTTATAGATCAGGTTGCTAAAAATTCTAATGTCTCGATTGCCAACATATGCTCAAGATATATACTAGGGAATCCACATGTTGCAGGAGTAATTATTGGAGCTCGCTTAGGCGAAAACGACCATATTGATGATAATCAAAAAATATTGAAAACTAAAATTTCTAAAGATGAAATCAATATGATAAAAAATGCACAAAAAAAACTAAAGCCGATACATGGTGATTGTGGCGATGAATATAGGAATCCACCTTACCTTACAGCATCTGGTGATCTATCACATCATATCGAAAAAGTTCCCGAACCATATGATATTAATATTATTACAAAAGATCGCAAACAAGTGTCAAGTAATACACAATGGGAAGAATATGCTGGCTATTCAAGAGCAGTCAAATTTAAAGATCGTATTTTAGTATCGGGAACAACTGCTACTCATCAAGACCTTGTTATAGGCGGGAGCGATGTTAAGGCTCAAACCTATTTTATCATAGATAAGATTGAGGCAAGTATAAAATCTTTAGGCGGCTCGTTAAAGGATGTAATTCGAACTAGAGTTTTCATTAAAAATATATCGGATTGGGAATTAGTTGCGAAAATTCATGGAGAGAGATTTAAAGATATAATGCCCACAAATACTTTGGTACAAGTAGCTTCTTTGATAGGCAGCAATTATTTAGTTGAAATAGAAGCTGAAGCAATTATTGATAAAAAATAATTATTTTCGCAACATTGCTTTAGTAAAGCGTGACGAAGGGATATTCATGTCAAATGATATTTCCTCAATTACCCATTCAGTCCCTTTACTATTTCGTTTTAATTCATCTTTATAAATAAAACGTGAGGGAAACCATCTTCCTTGGATTTTTTTCACCTCTTCCATTGTTGCGGTTTTCAATAGCTTGCCACTTTTCGCATACAATTCTTCTTTCATAGGTAATAGATATTCTGAATCTATCCACGCCCTCCGCTTAGGGTATGATAACCCCTTAACCTTTGCTTCCAAATACATAATCCAATGTTTTCTTCCATTAATATTAACTGATCCTTCAAGTGTAGCCTTGTATAGATCTTGAAGGGGTCTGTCTTCCATCATGTCATTATAGGACATATCTGATCCCATAACTGATTGTCTAAGCATGTGACCAGAAATTTGAATTACACGATCACTTTGTGGCGAATATGTCCAAAGCTTATCATCTAATTTGAGCATTTTGGTTCCTGCTTCCCTTGGGGGTGATAAATATTCTGTAAATGCTTGATCAATACCCATGACCCAACTTCTAGATTCAATGGTTCTTGTAGATCTTCTGCCATTTACAATCATTTTGCTTCTCATTATTCGACTTTTTGCATTTAAATTTTTGTCCATAGCGATAATGATTTCTTCAACTGTCCTTTGATTTGCTTGGCCAAATAATAAAGTAAATAATAATGACAATCTAATTATCATGATTCAAGATCCTTAAATAATTGTGCCATTTCCCTTTTGTAAACCGCCATCCCAGCAAGCATAGTTCCTAAAACAGTTGCCAAAACTCCAGGGAAAAACCCTATATAGAAAAGGTCAGGAGTTACTTGTGCATAAAAAATGTTAGGCATAATCATTGATGAGTTTGATAATGCTTCTATCCCTTTTGTATAATCTATTCCATTTTCCTGAACATAATAAGTTAAGAGAAGCCCAATCACAGTTCCAATAACCGTGCCAACAAAACCAATGATTGATGCTTCGATAATTAAGGAACGATATACATGCCCTTTTGGTTCTCCTATGGCTAAACGGAGGCCAACTTCACCATAGCGCCTTAGACCATTCATTAACCCCATGTTCCAAAGTACGACCATGACAATTATCAAAAAAATTCCTCCCATAATCGCCAGCATTGCATCGCTAATATCTACCATACTTCCCATTTGATTCCCATCCCTAAGAGCAAGCATTACAGGGCTAAATATATCAGAACTATCACTGTTGATTGCGTTAAACTTGGTTCTTATATCAACAGTTTTTTTATCATCATAGTATAGATCATGATAAAATCCAAAAATGGCAGAAGCTGCATTATTCATATCTAAAGCATTTCTCGCACCAGAAATATCCACCAACATCATTTGTTTATCTGTCTGCCCTTTTCGCAAATTAAATGTTCCTACAATATCAAAATTGTATGTAGCAAAAGCATTATCCATAGTAGAGCCAATAAATGTAACTTTTTCGCCGATTGAAACATTAAGTTGATTGGCAAGCTTCGAACTAATAATTGCTTCATTTTGGAAAGTTGGAAGAGTCCCTTGTACAATATTTTTCTCTAGTTCCCAAATTTCAACTTGCCTCGATTCTTTTGAAAAAAAATCAATTCCCATAGCTATTACCGGGCCTTGAGTTTTGGTTTCGCCATTTTTATCAGGGACATCTAAAAGACCTGCAAATGTAATTCTAGGTGTCCAAAAAAATTCAGGATATTCAACTTCCAATTTTTCAATTAATTCATCGGAATCAAGCAAAGCTAAATCATTTGGCATGAGTTGATTTTCTTCATTATAGGCCAGAGTAACAATTTTTTCATGCCCAGTTAGTATAACAGCAGTATCTAGTAGCATACTGTTCATTATTCCTCGCATAAAACCACTGCCAAAAACAACTAATGCAACTGTTAAAGAAATAACTAGTAGCGGAAAAAAACTTCGCGTACGATCACGCATTAAACCTTTTGATAAAAACTTAATCATGCAATTGCTTTTCCACGAAGGGCATCAGTTGGGTTCATATTAGAAATTTTTCTTGACGGCATGTAGCTTACAATTAAAACAATAATTGATACTAAAATCATTGTTGAAAGGATAAGTCCAATAGAATAAACGGGGATGAGCCGTTTAGCCATAATTAGACCCATTTCAGTATAGTCAATAGGAAGTGGAATACCACTTGTACCAAAGTACCATAGTATAGGTCCAAATATTATCAATGTTGCAACTGCTGACAAGATTGCATTTAACCCGCCCTCAAGTGTAAATAGTGCCACAACTCGTAAGCGTGTCATGCCCAATGCCATAAGTGTACCAATTTCCCTGCCTCTTTTAAATATTGATAATACTTGTGCATTAAAAATTCCCATTGCTGCCAAAGCTAATAAAATCATAAACATAATTTGTGCACCAGGTTTATCCGCTTCAATTATTGCTTCCATATCTTGCACAAGATAATCAACGTCCCTAATAGTCCAATCGCCCTTATTATTCACCACCGATAAACCTTTTTCATAGGTTACGTATGTCGCTTGATCTTCCATCGCTAACATTGATTGGGCTATATCAAGAGGTATCCATATATGACCCATATCTAATTTAAAATTTTCAGTATCCATTATATAAGCAACAGTGCCTTCATCAGCATCGTAAGTACTATTAATATCTAACCAACGAATGGTAAAAGAATCTCCGACATTAAGCTTCGTATTTTGTGCCATTCCTTTTCCAATTAAAACTGGGATAGTCCCATCATTAAAACCATTTAATGATTGTGTAGGCATTTTGACAATATTTTGATTTGGTGGAATCCCTTTTAATATAGCTGGCATAATACGACCACCAGGATAAATTGAAACTTGACTAACTAAAACAGGGAAAGCTTTTTGTTGATCAACAAGTGACTTTATTTCATTTGGAATAATAGAATGTGCATCTTCAAATGACATTGGATCTAGAGGATCATAATTTGGATTCCAATACGCACCGCCAGCAATTTCAGTATCAATTGTTACATTTTTAGCATGTTGAAGCATACCATCATACATACCTGACATTAGCAAAATGATAAAAAAGGAAAATGAGGTAACAAAAACATTTAATATAGTCCGTAACCTTGCACCAAGTAAATTTTTTATAGCTATTTTAAATAACATAATTTTTGGTTAATTATATTTAGGATTTTTTACTTGTTCATCTTTATTGATCTGCCCATCGTCCAAATGTACAATCCGCTTTAAATAGCCCATAATTTTTTCATCATGTGTAGCAAAAACAAAGGATGTGGACAACTCTTGATTTAGTTTTACTAATATGTGCATTATATGGTGTGAATTTTCAGCATCTAGGTTTGCCGTGGGTTCATCAGCCATAACCAGTGCTGGTTGGTGTACAATTGCTCTTGCAATAGCGGTTCGCTGACATTCACCTCCACTTAACATATTTGGTTTGGAATTACGTTTATCACTAAGGCCTACCCATTCAATTGCTTGATTTACTTTTTTTACTCTTTCATTTGGATCAATTTTGTTTAGTATTAGAGGTAACTCTACATTTTCAAATACAGTGTATACTGGAAGTAGATTATAACTTTGAAAAATAAATCCCATATTTTTACGCCGGACTGTAGCTCTTTCATTGTGTGAAGTATTCTCCATTGAGTGTCCTAAAACACTAACATTTCCTTCAGTTGCAGAATCTAATCCACCAATAATATTTAATAATGTTGTTTTGCCAGAACCTGAAGGCCCAACTAAACCCGTGAATTCTCCCTCATTTAGTGTTAGATCAATATTTTTTAAAGCAGAAAAATAATCTCCTCCAACAGGAAAACGTTTTGTCACATTATCAATTTTTATTACACTGTTTTTTTTGTTCATGGCATTCCTAGTGGTTATATATTATTGTAAAATCCAAGACATTACCTAATCCTTCTAAATTGGTAGGTAAATATTTCTTATATTTTTTATAATCATTTATTTGGGGATTTTCAGATAATGAAAAATTAAAACTAAAACGATCGTATGTAATTCCCCATCGTAAATAAAAATTTGATTGACTTCTTTCCCAATCCAATTGTGCTATCGCCATAATTTGATGAAGCAAACCAATGGGCATTGAGGCCATCAATACAGAATAAGTTTCATTAATATTTATTTTTGGACCAAAAATAATACTGTTTTTAGGCCCACCATTAATTTGCATAGTCTCTGCCATTATTAATACACCATTATATATAGGCAAAGTATAATCTGCTCCTATTGTTGCTAGGTTGTATAAATCATTATTTGAAAACAAAGAAGCGCCTTCAAACCAAAAACCAATTAATCCATCATATCTATAATCTATAGCAATTCTAGAATGTGCGCTTGACATAAGAATTGGTAGCAATCCTATTTGATTTATGATTTCGTTTTTATCCTGATGCAGAGTTAATCCCCAATCTCCAGAATCACCGGATAATTCAGTCCGTAAACCATAAGAATATTTTTCAGAATTATTATTAATTGCCCAAGCCCACAAAGACAAAACATTATTGGGAAAATATTTCACCCTTAATGCTTCAACGCCATCCGTTTGACCAGTTGGGTCTCTTGGATCAATGGTATCAAACCAAGATGTAGGACGCAAGATCTGGGCAGGCCCAAAAGTTATTTTTTGTAATCCCAATCTTGCTTCAAGTTTATCTGTTGAATATCGAACCCACCATCTATATGGTTTATCATAACTACTCAATAATGCTTCATCAGAATAGACCCGATTAATTTTGTGAGCCCATTCTATATCAATTAGTCTTTCATTTGATAAATTCCTAACAATAGATAAAGTTGGTATATATCCAAGTTGACTTTGAAACGGAGATTGAGTTTCTAATGAATTTTCAAAAAATTGATTATTAGACCAAAATTGACCTTTAAGAAAAAAATTTTGTGCATTTAATGTTAGATTAATATTTACAATGAAAAGGTAAATTAAAATTTTTCTAAAATTATTATTATGTTTCATCATTCAATATTACTTAATTCATTTTTCATCATTTTGCCAATTGCGTGATCTGGTTTTAAAATTAATCCCCTATTAAGATACACTGAAGCATTCTTATAATCTTTTTGCCTTACTTTTACAGCTGCCAGATAAATATAACTCTCAACAATTGCTGGGTCTAATTCAATTGCTCTTACAAGATGTTGTTCCGCTAAATCGTAATTTTTCATTTTATATAAAATGTCTCCTATTCCAAGATGAGCGGATGAATTATACGTATTGATTTCTAAGGATTTCATATAAGCTTCCAAAGCAATGTCAAATTGACCATTTCTTGCTTGAGAATTTGCTAACCCGGCCCAACCGCTCCAATCCGATTTATCCATTTTTACTACTTCACCATAAGTTTTAACAGCATTTAATAAATCATCATTTAATAAATAGGTGGATGCTAGACCTTTGCGAGCTTTCTGATTATTAGGCCATATAGTTAATGCTTTATTATAAATTTTTATAGATTCAGAAAAGTTTTTTTGCTTCGATATGTTCTGTGCCCTATATGCTAAAGCTATTGACCATCGTGATCTTATTTTACTCTGATCTTTACCTGATTGTGACAATATATTGATTATGTACGGTGACAAATTATTTTTATAATCACTTAACAAATCTAAGTACGCTAATGATACACTCTTGATATCTAGGTCATCAATAGTTGCAAGACTTTTAAGTTTTTCAATTAGTAAATCATTATAGCGGTTTTCATGTTGAGACATATAGGCTGTTGCAAGACCTGCAAAAAGTTGTGGATTAGGATCAGAATTATCACCGATTAAATTAACTAAATCCTTCATTGATTGATTCCCATCTAAAAATAATAATAGAGTAGATTCTAATCTATTTAATGGTTTTAACTCTCCATACCACTCCATTATTTGATTGCTTACATCATTGTTTGATAATTCTGAATGGCATTGAACGCAGGCATTAGAAATACCAAATTTTTCATCTAAATCGGGCCTTGGTATTGATATGGTGTGATCCGCCCTTGAAAATTTTATATAATCACCAACAGCGCGATGTTGTTGAAATGGCATATGACATGAAGTACATTGGCTTCCTAATGAGTTTTCATCATGGAATGTATGATTTGAAATATCCAATGATATTGAAATATGACATGAAGTACACTGACCGTTATCAAATCGCCCTTCTAAGGGATTCCTATTTATATCTTGATAACTATTCGCATGGGGATTATGACAATCGACACATGTCATAGAGCCATTTAAATAACAATCACTAAAAATATGATTTTGCTGATATCCAAATGCTCGCACACGGCCATCTGGATAATATGGATTATTACCTAGCATAGAAAATTTTGTGCTAAAATAATTTTCAAAATCCATTCCTGGTAAATATCCTGGTCGAATCATATCCTTTAATGCATGGCATTGCGAACAAACAGCAATACTCTCTTCTTTTGATAGTGTTGCCAATGAACGAATTCCTGTATATCCTTTAACTATAGTCTTTCCATATTGCATTAGAGAGACATGTTCTTTGCCAGGGCCATGACACGATTCACAATTAATTGATAAATCAGTAAAGTTTGTTATATATGCTCCTTTACTAATTGTAAAACTGGTAACTATTTGACTCCCATGACATTGTTGACAATTCTGTTTTTCTTCTATTGAACCAAGTACTCTATTAGGAGGCCATTCTGACATTTGTCTAGGTGAAATCTTTTTATCAACTGGTACCCAACCAGAAAGATCATTGGATTCAAAAAACCAAGTTCTATTTCCAGGATCATAATCAAAAGGTAACAATCTCATTGTACCATCTGGGAAAAATCCAAAATACGATTGGGTTCCTCCTCCATATAAATGCCCACCCCCAACAACACCAATGACTTCATATTTCTTTTCAGGGAAACCATTTTCTTGGGCACGAAAAAAATAACGATTGTCTTTTTTATAAGGAATGAACCATCCATTGTTTATTTCAATTTTTTGTCCATCAAATGGTGCAAGGATACGATTTGATGATGGCTTCCCACCCGCATTTGCATGAGTTGATTTAAGCCAACTTTTGTATTCATCTATGTGACAATTGGAACAGGTTTTTGATCCAACAAATTCATCTTGTTGACCAAGCAATAATGTATTGCATAGAGCGATAGCAATTAATACTAATCTCATGATATAAATATTAATTTTTTGACCAGTCAGGGGGATTACATTGACAAAATTTTCTGATTTGTGACACATATTCAACAATTTCTTGTCTACTCAATTTTTGACCCCATGGCGGCATAAAATGACTTTTATTCATAATTCTTCCCCCGCCATAAATTGTATCAAACAATGTATTATCAGATCGCAAACTGATGATCTTTTCATCAGTAAAATTTCCGGGGGATACAGGTAAATTGGGAGCATTAAAACCTGAACCATCTCCAAGGATACCATGGCATGGGGCACAATTTGCACTATATGATGTTGAAACTTCGTAAGGTGGAGTTTTAATCAAATTAGCATATTCAGATTTTGTTTCCATGTTAGTATGCGCTAAATAAGATTGAATTAATTCCATCAAATTTTTTGGCATTTGAATTTTGGGCATGATACTTTCTGGTAGAACCATATGTGGCATCTCAATAGACATTTTAATATAACCATCTGTAAGTCTATTGCCTGCAATACTAAGATCAGGACCTATTTTCCCACCTTTCCCATTTAATTGATGGCATCCAAGGCAGGCCAAATTATCATTTAATAACCGTTCGGCTTTTTGCGATTGAAAAACGCTTACAGGCTCCAGCTTTGTTTTCATTTTCATTTGCCCAAGCCAAGACACAAGTGTGTCAATTTCTGTATCTGATAAATTGTAATTAGGCATTCTGCTTCCAGTACCTGGAAAGTATCCATGTGGTCTAATAGCATAAGTATTTTTTAAATAATCAATTAACCATGATGTTTTAGTTCTCATTCTCTGCGCACTTAAATCCGGTGCATTATGATCTTTGAACCAAGTGTTCTCTCCTTTTAGAGTATGACAGCCAATACAATTTTGAGATAGAAAAACAAGCCTTCCATCATCTTTTGAAATATCAGGATATTTTTTTTCAATATTTTGCAGTTGTTTTTCCAATTGACTTCTTTGTTTTTCACCTTTGTAAGAAAGGTATCCTACCATGTCTTTAATAATTTTGTCATCATTCGAATTTTCTTTATTAAAAAATGTTGGCATTGGTGATTCTCTAGGTACGTATGAAGCGGGATGCAATAATAAATCATATAACCAATTATTTTTTAGTCTTACTCCTGCATCAGTAAGGTCTGTAGATTGCAATACACCAACACCATTTAATTTGTGACATGCTGTACATTGATAATCATTATGAATCAAATTAAATCCTTTATCATTAGGTTTAATACGTTTGGATTCTAAGTTTTTATTACCTGGTAAGGTTTTTTGTGACATAAGGTATTTTGTTAATGCCAATGCCTCGTTATCTGCAAGACCAAAATCTGGCATTCTTGATTTACCTATATGATTGCGTATTTTTTTTGGAGACTTTAAATAATCATAAACGAATGCTTCATTATACTTCAAGCCAGAATAACTTAAGTCTGGTGCACGTTGCATGATAATATTTGAAGGTTTTAGTCCGCTATGGCAATTCCCGCATCCTAATTCATCTACAAGTGAACTTTGAGCTATTAAGGGTTGCATCTGAAGTGATGAAACAAAAATCATAATATGTAAAAACCTACCAGCCAAATTGAAAGTCCAATGATGGTAACAGATGTGCCTGAGCGCCAAATGGATATTCTCCAGCAATAAGTTTATAACCTAATAGCACTCGAAAATTTTTGTTCTTTGACCAAATTAATGCACTTTTATGCTCAAAAGCATATCGTCCTTTATCATTAGGCATTAAAAACATATCATAGTCAACTACATAAAATAATTTTTCATTTATCTGTCTGTAATACTCACCACCTAATTTTAATAAGAGTCCATTGAAATAAACAGATAATCTAGGATAGGCTATTGGCAAATCAATAGTAGCTTCATCAGATAAGCTTTTTCCATTTATTGAAAATCCTGCTCCGGCATTTAATGTCAATCGCCCTTTGTGATTTGATCCTGCTGTTGCAATTAATTCACCATAAATAGAAATCATTTGTGGAATATTAAATTCTGGAGAAATCAAAGCAAACATATTTGGGTCACCCAATTCATTGCCTAGTGGACTTTGTAACCACTTCATTCCTAGTGAAGGATAGCTCAGTTGTAATTTCTGAGCCATTGACCATTTATTAAATGATGAACGGGATTGCTTAATTGAAATTGTTGGCATAATTATAAATTTATTTATTGAGAGCTCCATGCCATTTTGAAGACCAACTCTAAATGGAGAAAAAATTCCAATTTCTTTCCTACCTTTGTCAATTATTGTAGCGGTTTCATATTCCCATTGAGCATTTGTTACAGAGATTATAAATAGAAAAAAAATGATCTTTTTCATTGTACTATCCAAAATGCACTAACTGGTATATGATCAGAAAGAGTGGTTGCTTCCTGGTGTGTTGTTCCGCCTGACCAAGAAGTATTCGTCCAAAGATAATCTAATTTACGATCCAAAATTAAATTATCATCTGGACTATGTGTAAAGTGTTTTAATTCTTGAGCTCCGTATTCTTCAAGCGAAATTGCTGGTTTATAGGTTTTATATAAATCAGTAAGCCATGTTATCTCCGGAGCAAAATATGCGCCTTCTTTGTGCCGGGGCTCTTTATCTGTATGGTAAGATTCATTGTCACATTGGTCCTCTAAACAATAGTCAAGTTTAGATGCATTTGGCGGCAACTCATTTAAATCACCGCCTGCAACAAAGTTTTGTCCATCTGATACTATTCCATCCAAAATTGATTTAAATCCATTTATATGTTTCAGCTTGGTGTCATCAGTTGCAAATGCAGTTAAATGTGTATTCACAGCGTAAAATGGAGCACTGGGCATATTGACCTTTGTTTTAATAACATTTCTTCTTAGATAAAAATATTTTGTTAGTTCATCTTGATCGCCCCTTAAAGCTAGCTGATAACGTTCAGCATCCTTCAATTCCCATTTGGATAAAATAAGATTACCTGTATTAACTCTACCTAGACCATCAGCTAAAATAACTTGGGCTTGCCACATAGATGCATAAGCTCCATAATTCAAATTTGTATTATTCAATAACCATTGGGCTTGATCAATATAGGCTGTTTTTTTTGACTGGACATCTACCTCCTGTAAAAGAAGTATATCTGGGTCTTCTAGATTTATTTTTTTTGCCAAGCTTTCAAGTGCAGCCGTTACTTCATTTTTTGTAAAAACTACTCTATCACCGCAGCCATCACCAAAAAAATCTGCTCTTGCAACCCCAAAACGAATATTCCATGTCATAACTTTTATAGTTTTTTTTGATGGAAAATCTTTTATTGTAGAAGACCGATACATAATTGCTTCTTCAACATCATCAAAATGATTTGCAATTGGTTCACAGGAATATAGAATTACAGCAATTGGATAAAGTGTAATTGATCGTAATAAACGGCTAAATTGAAACCTATTTTTCATAATTATTTGAATTTACAACGTTCTACACCCGTTGCAAATAACACTACTGTCTCTTTATGGTTAATCCAATTCATATCTAATAATGTATTATAGGCACCCCAAACTACTCCAGCTTCAGCACTAGCATTTAGATTAGTCAACGAATTGAATTCTGCAGTTAAATCAGATAGTTGATTTTCAGCTATAGAAATTGCTATGCCACTACTTTGATATAAAACATCTAATATCCATGCGCCGCCTAATGGGCCTGGCACATTTAATCCTAATGCAATCGTATTGCTATTTTCCCAAAAGTCTGTTTTGTTTTGGAGATTTTGAAATGCTTTAACAACGGGCGCACATCCATCAGATTGAGCTGCAACCATTCTAGGAAGTTTCCCACTTACCCAACCCAAAGCTTTTAATTCAATAAAAGCTTTCCACATTCCAATTAAACCTGTTCCGCCACCTGTTTCATAAATAATGACATCTGGGAATTTCCAACCCATTTGTTCAGCAATTTCGTAGCCCAATGTTTTTTTGCCTTCAACCCTGAAAGGTTCTTTTAATGTAGAAATATCAAACCAATCATCTTGTTTCTCTTTTAACATTTTTTTTGCTGCATCTGATATAGTTTCTCCACTTAGAAATATTTCAGCTTTATACTTTTCCGTTTCTTTTTTAAATGGCTCAGGGATTGTCTCAGGTAAATATACATGGCATTTGATTTCTGCTTTATTGCAATATGCGGCGGCAGAAATTCCTGCATTCCCCGCTGATGGTAAACAAATGTTTTGTACTCCCTGTGCTTTAGCCATTGTTACAGCAAGTGCCATTCCCCTGTCTTTAAAAGAGCCAGTGGGGTTAACAGTTTCATCTTTGACTAAAATATTTTCTCCAATAGGAAAAAGTGGAGTATGGCCTTCACCCAAAGTAATATTGTTCTTTACATTTGGTAAAACTGAACTGTAGCGCCATAATGATAATTCAGTATCATCCACATCAATACTACGAATATTACCTTCCCATGAATAGTGCACTTCAAGTGGCATACCACAATCACATAACCAAACTGGTTTCAGTGGAGAGGAAATTTCTTTTCTACAGCCTGTACATAAGAAATACATAGATTCTACCTAATTGATTAATCCATATTTAGCAATAATTATATTCATTAAAAATTGAAATATATATATATTTTTATTTATGCTTTCAAAAAGAATATTAATTTTATTCATACACCAATATTATTAAATAACATATTGTAATTTCTTGCATGAAACGATTGTTTTTCATAGCGATAATTAATTTTATTTTACCTCTCACAGCTCAATCCTGGACCATTGAAACATCCGATAGCATAAAATATAGTAATGCAAAACAACTTAGTATAAAGAATAACACACTAATTTATGATGTACGTATTGATGGTGAGATGAAAACTCTCGAAACACATTTAGATGATTTATCGCTTATTGAACGGGAAAAAGATTCGCTTGATCTAATGTATAGTGTATTGATCTATTATCTATATTTTGCTCTATATCTTTTATTTTGCAGGTTTGCATTAGCATTAATAAATCATTTTAGAAATATTAAAAATGATTGTTATAAAGCAAGTAAGCATTTAAGAGAACTTTACGATACACAGTACAATATTCTATCCAAGACACCTTTTAATAATTACAAAGTAAAAAATAATAAATTAAATCCCGGACGCTATTATTATAAAACATGGGTTCTTTCATCTATATTTCTAATAATCTTTAGTTCATTCATGCTCTCTAATTTTCTTGATAATTTTGGTGTCTTAGCTAATGCGCTAATCGAGAATCCTATCAAAATAAAATTCTCCCACCTGTTAGCCGCTGCAATTGTTTTTGCCCAACTTCTTGCCGGAGCCGGTTATTACATATTTTACAATAACCAGAAAAAAAGTAAAGAATATATTTGGCCGTTATTAAAAGTTTTGATGATGTTCACTTTAATTTGTATTGCTTTCATACAAATAATTATATGGGCTAATCTTTCTGCAAGCTTTAATATGACTGAAGGGTTAGGTTTAAATGAGTTAGGTTTATTTAAAAATTATCTGAATTATTTCTTAGGGATTTTTGGGTTAGGACTTACTATTATAGGTTTTTGTTCAGGATATTTAATTAGTCAATATAAAAGTGACGCTGGCGACTCTATCTTATTAAATAATTTTAGATATATATTTTTTACCTCAATTTTAGTTTCATCACTTTATCTTTCTAGCCTTATGTTATTGGTTGCGGGTATTTTATTTTTATTAATCATTAAAATAATTGATCTTATTATTTTACCTGGAAATTTCATTTTTGAAAAATTTAAAAAGAATAAATCTGATACTGTAGTGGATCACAAAAGTAGCGATATAGATGAAACAACACTCAATTTTCCTACAGAAGATTCAGAAGATCATCATGAAATTGACAGTTATAAGGAAAAGGATGACAATCTATGAGTAGTAAAATTAAAATATTTTTTTATTTAATCTTTATTTGTATTTGCACTTCATGTATTAACTCTCCAAAAAATAAAATTGATCAAATTAAAAATCAGATTCTACCAATGAGGGAAAGAGCGGAATTGAGAAATCAAATTTTAAAAGATAGATTCAAAACTGTATTGCCTGACATTATGAGGCGGAATAATATAGATATGTGGATCATTATTGCTCGTGAGTATAATGAAGACCCTGTAATTAGAACAATGCTACCAGCAACATGGTTAAATGCACGCCGTAGAACAATTCTTGTTGTACATGACCCAGGCAATAACAAATCCTTAGAGGGTTATGCGATTGCACGATACGACGTTGGTGATATGTTTTTAAAATCATGGGATCCTGAAAAACAACCAAACCAATATCAGGCATTATCAGATTTTATTTCTCAAAAAAATCCAAAAAAGATTGGAATAAATAAAAGTCAATATTTTGCACAAGCTGATGGTCTTACCTCAATTGAACATGATCTTTTTATGAAGTCTTTACCTAATCGATATAAAGATAAGATTGTTAGTGCAGAAAATGTTGCTATTGGTTGGTTAGAGACAAGAAGTGAATTAGAAATGAATATATATCCTACAATTTGTAAAATTGCTCATGACATAATCAAAGAGGGTTTTTCTGCAGAAAATATTAAGCCTGGTATTACAACCACAGATGATATAGTATGGTGGTATAGAGAAAGGATCAGAGAGTTGAAGCTTGTTACTTGGTTCCATCCTACAGTAGATATACAACGAAATGATAATCAAAAATTTGATTTTTTATCATCCTTTTCAAAGGCAAAACCTGATAATGTGATTTTACCTGGCGATCTTTTACATGTTGATTTTGGAATTACGTATTTGGGTTTGAATACTGATACTCAACAGCATGCATATGTATTATTACCAACGGAAAAGAAAACACCAGTTTATCTACAAAATGCATTGAAAACAGGTAACCAACTTCAAGATATATTAACAGAGCAATTTGAAACTGGTAAGACTGGTAATGAAATGCTAAAAGCAGCACTTGATAAAGCTAAAAATAATGGTATCAAACCTCAAATTTATACTCATCCAATCGGTTATTATGGTCATGGATCTGGACCTACAATAGGAATGTGGGATAAGCAAGATGGTGTGCCTGTAAACGGTGATTACCCACTTTACCCTAATACAGCATATTCTATTGAATTGAATGCTAAAGTATTTATTCAGGAATGGAATAAGGAAATAGCTATCATGTTGGAAGAAGATGCATTTTTTGATGGCGAGGAATGTAGGTATATTGATCCGCGGCAAACTGAAATGATAGAAATTGTTTGGGAAAAATAAAAATCAGTTTACTTTACAATGATTCGAAGATTCCTGTTTTAGTATTTTTTCTTACTTTATCATAATTAAAGCATCTTCCATTCATTGCAATATATATACCGCTTTTTAAACTTTGTACAAAACCCATTGCGCTTCCTAGGTTAAATAATCCATCCGAGCTACCAAAATCGATTGGAATCATTGCTCCTGTAAACACTATTGTTTTATCTAGATTACCTTTTGCTAAAAATTTTGCGGTATCAACCATTGTATCTGTTCCATGGGTAATTATTATTTTATCTAATAAACAATTTTTACATGCCTCCAGTATATTATCACGATCATCATTGGTCATATCTATACTGTCTATCATCATTAATGTTGTTATTTTAACATCTAATTGTGACCTACCCATAGATAGCATTTCTTTCAAATGAGTGTCTTTGAAATATAGTTTACCAGTTATTTCATTATACTCTTTATCAAATGTTCCACCTGTTATAAAAATCTGAATTGACATATAACCTTACTCTAGTACATATGGAGCATGCAAAAGAACTAACTTTTTTGCAGTTTTATCACTACAATTCAATTTTTTAGATAACTTTTTTATATTAATCTTATCTACATGTTTAAATCTGCAGTCTTTAAGAAATTCATCTAATGATTCGTTTTCTATAAGATTTATTAATTTAGCTTCAACAGGACTCTTATACCATATAGAACTATCAGGGTTTGCTCTTACAGTTGGTTTAAGATGAATTGATGTTGTTTTATCATCCACCTCTAGTGTAACAGGTATACCTATATTTTTTGCACCTTTAGCACCCTTAACCAAACTTGTAGTTGAATCTATATCTATACCACATGACATAAACCAATCTTCAAATTCTAGCATAGGATTATACAATGTATTTTGTGGCACTAATTTTTTACCACTAGTTATTGATTTTAAATAATCATAAATCATTTTATTGAATCTTGGTACAAATGTGTGATTATCAAGCTTGAGAGCAGCTTTATATATTGATTCTTCATTAATCAATCGAATAAGTGATATTGTATTTTTGCTCATATATTCTTGAGTTTCAGCAATTATTGGGATAGATAATCGGATTTTTAACGCATATTCCATTAAGTGAGGTATCTTTTCATAATCACCAGCATTTATAATATTTTTTTTAACTTTTTCTTCCGTATGTCTATTATAATAATCAATTCTTCCATTAATATATGATATTGATTCTAATCTTGATTTTTCATCATCAGAACTAAAATTTCTATAAAATATTTGATTTTCTTGAGGATCATAAAACTCAGCTTTATTACCAGTATAGTACCCATATGCTTTTTCTATTGGTACCAAATATTTAATCATTGATCTAGGGGTTGTAAATCTTTTTGATTGATTATCGTCAATTATTTGAGTGATTAATTTGTAAATATCTATATTAGGCATATTTCGTATTTCACTTATTTATTAATCGGAATATCGGAATATTATAAATATCAGTCAATAGAATATCGGATAAATGTAATTATGTATTTAATAAGAGAAATATATTATTATTA
>JAYZKF010000144.1:0-5016 GCA_036163755.1 Fidelibacterota bacterium | reverse complement strand
GATCAAATGATTTTGATGAGATTGGAGGGTTTGATAGTTCTTTTCCTATGTATTGTGAAGATGTTGATTTATCATTACGGTTTCAAGAGATCGGGGGCGAAGTTTATTATGTACCTGATTCTAAAATATGGCATAAAGTTTCATTCTCAGTTGGAGGAGAGTTCTCAATAAATAAGTGGAAACGAAAGGGGTTGGGTAAAGTAAAATTAATTTTTAAACATTTAAATCCATTAATGGCCCTATTAACATTTCCATTCCTAATCTTATTTGCTATCTTTGAGTTGACCTTAAATCTATTGATCCACCGGTTTAGATAAAATGTGTGGAATACTTTTCACTAATGATCCCAATGTGAGCAAAAAGGCTTTCCTTGATGCCCTACATACAATGAAGCATAGGGGACCAGACGCCCCTGGTTGCTATGTATCTTATAAAGATAATCAACTAGGCCATAACAGATTAAAAATAATTGATTTAAATAATAGAAGTAATCAGCCTCTAAAATCGAAAAATAAAAAATACGATATAATTTTTAATGGTGAGATATATAATTATGATGAGCTAGCTAAAAAGTATAAGCTTGAAATGATTACCAAAAGTGATACAGAGGTCTTACTAGAGTTATATATTTTATTGGGACCCAAAATGCTCCAAGAATTAAATGGAATGTTTTCATTAGTTATTTATAACAATCAAACTTCAGAAATTTTTGTTGCTCGAGATCGGCTTGGAATTAAGCCATTATATTTTACTCAAAAACATAATTTTATTACTTTATCATCAGAGATTTCTCCAATTATACAACTCTATAACTTTTCTGAAATTGATGATATAGGTATTCGACAATATAAAAAACTAAGAGCATTTTTTAATGGCAGGACTTATTTAAAAAACATCCAGATGTTCCCTGCAGGGCACTTTATGGAAAAAAATAAACTCCAAAAGTATTGGAGCCTACCAATTGGCGAAAAAGATTATCCTAAAGATGATGATTTAATCGATTTACTTAAATCATCAGTAGAATACAGGTGCATCTCAGACGTAGAAGTTGGTAGCTATCTTAGTGGAGGGATTGATAGTACTTTAATAGCATCTTTAGCAAAAAAAGTTCATTCATGGACAGTAGGATTTAATTCATTAAATGAATTTGAGTGGGGAAAGCTCGGAGCTGAATTTATTGGAACATCCCATCATGAAATCCTTTTTGAAGAAGAAAACTTTCTTAATTCAGCAAAATTAATGATTAAGAAAAGGAAAGAGCCACTATCTGTTCCTAATGAGGTTTTACTTTATGAAATGACTAAACAGGTAAAAACAAAAAATACAGTTGTTCTTTCGGGTGAGGGAGCTGATGAATTGTTTTTTGGATATGACAGGATATTTACTTGGGCCCATCAGAATAAGTGGGACCTAGATTCGTTTGATAACTATTATTCATATGGGTCTCACAAAGATAATGAAATTATTGAAGATGTTTTGGCACCATTTATGAATTATGGTGAATGTATAGATATTGTTGCTGCTTTTTTTCAAGTAGCTCATTTACATGGGTTATTGCGTAGGTTAGATAATGCAACAATGCTTTGTTCTGTAGAGGCTAGAGTACCATTTGTAGATCATAGATTGGTTGAAAAGATGGCAGGGGTACCATTTAACTATCGATTTCAAAATGGTATATCAAAATTTCCTCTAAAAAAGCTTTTTAAGAATTATTTGCCTAAAAAAATTATAAATCGTGAAAAAATTGGATTTCCAGTTCCAATATCAAAAATATTTAATAACAAAATAAATCCCATGGATCAATGGTTAGAGTTTAATATGCATACTCTAAATATTGGGTATTAGTGGAGACAAAATAATATGAAAGCAATCATTCTAGCTGCAGGTAAAGGTGAAAGATTAATGCCTTTAACCTCTGATACTCCCAAAAGTTTATTGGAATTAGAAAATGGAACCACTTTATTAGAATCACAGTTAATTAATATTAATAAAACAGGAATTACTAAAGTCGTAATTGTAACAGGTTATCTAACTGAAAAGATTGAATCCAAAGTTGAACTTTTTCGAGAAAAATATAATATAGATATTCAGATTATCTATAATCCATTCTATGATGTATCAAATAATCTATTGTCACTATGGCAAGCAAAGCATGAGATGGAAAGTGACTTTATCATAATTAATGGTGATGATATATTTAAAGATTCTGTGTTATTGGGATTACTTGAGCATGAGAACAATCAAATGATCACCATGGTAATTGATCGAAAAAAGAAATATGATCAGGATGATATGAAGTTGATTATTGAAAATGGCAAAGTTTTAAAGGTGAGTAAGAAAATTCCATTAAATGAAGCAAATGGTGAATCTATAGGAATGATTCGAGTGACTGGAGAAGCAAAAACTTTGATGATTGATACTATGGAAAAGATGGTTAGAATAAAGAAGAATATGCAGGTTTTTTATTTGGAGATGATCCAAGAACTTATAAATCAAGGGATTACAATAGGCATTCATGAAATCAGCCCAAAAGATTGGGCTGAGATTGATTTTCACCCTGATCTAGAAGATATACGAAAAAAAATATCTACATTTAATAAAGAGTGGATGAAATAGTACTGTCAATTTTTTAGAATATATATGATAAACCTATTTAATCAGAACCGTTTGCGAAAATATTTATATTTTTGCTTTTTTCCCCTATACTACTTTTTTGGGTTGTTAAGAGGCATTGGTCTCATCCCAGGAAAATATATTATTTATGGAGCAGCTGGGGGTAGCAAGTTTATTGATAATTCAAAATATTCATTTTTATTAAATAAAGATAAATATAATTGTGTTTGGATCACACATTCCTCTTCTCTCGCAAGAGAATTAAGATTAAAAGGGTGTAGAGCATATTTAAGCCATAGTATTAAAGGAGTCTTTTTTCAGATTTTTGCTGAAATTGCTGTCGTATCACATGGAACATTCGATGTGATTCCTATCTTACTTTTTAAAGTGCCTGTCATTCAATATTGGCACGGCTGTCCAATTAAGAAGATAGGTGCTGATGTTTATAAAAATAATTCAAATAAAATTGGTGAAAAAATCTGGGGCTTGATTTATATCTTAATCCCTCATCTGAATAATTATTACTCAGATTTTTTTGTGGATAATTCAATTAATATGAATTACGGTAGAACATTTAAACCATTTGTATCTAGATATTTACAAGTGCCATATCCTCGTCTTATTTCTTTATTTTCAGAGTTAAATAAAGAAATGGAAAGTATTGATATTACAATTGCTGAGCTCATCTCTTTAAAATCAAGTGGAAAGCATATTATTGTATATATGCCAACATATAGAAAAGAAATTGATGAACGGAAAAAATTAGAAAATCAATTAACTGAACTATTTAAATTATTTTCTAAGGATGATAAATTTGTCTTTGTTTATAAAGCACACTTTATTGTTTCAGATATTGCCCAAACAAGAAATGAAAATATTTTAGAATACACTAATCCGGACCCATATCCTCTACTTGAAATTTCATCTGCTCTTATTTCGGATTACTCTAGTGTTATTTTTGACTATATGCCTACAAAAAAACCATTATCTGTTTTCGCTTATGATATAGATTTATATAAATATAATCCTGGGTATTACTATGATATTGAAAAATTGTTTAGTTCGTTTATAACTCGAGAACCCTTAGAAGTATATAATATGCTTTATCAACAACTTATCAATGAAGATAGTGAAGAAGATGAACAAGTTAATATTTTTAACAATTTGTTTTTACCTTCTTATAATAATAAAGGACCTTATGATATCGCAGAAATAATACAATTATGTGGAATAAAGAAATAATATGAGTAATTCTCATAAAAAACTAATGGATATACTTTCTTGCCCCACATGCCATTTAGCCTTTTCTATAAAAAATAAAACCTGTAAACACTGTGAAAGATCATACCCAGAGTATGATGGAATTTTTGCACCAATTAATGATCTAAAAATTCAAGAGGAATTGAAAACTTTATTTATAAACGAGAAAACATTAAAAGAAAGAATAAAGGATTTTATTCCAATGCCTGATGAAAGATTATGGAGTCAATCTTCAAAAAAAACAATTAATAAAATTCTATTAGAAAAAAACCCCCAAGCCTCTGATTGCTATGTAGTGAATATGGGTAGCGGAGTCGAAACATTTTATAAAAAAGTTTTTAGAAAATATGATAGTTTAATTCGTATCGGAATTCCCCATGAAGGAAGTGTTGATGTTTTTGGTGATGCAATGCAATTGCCTCTAAAAAGTAATTCTGTTGATTTGTTTTTTTCTAGCTCAGTGATTGAGCACTTACCTGACCCAGAAAGAGCTGTTTCAGAATTATTTAGAACAATTAAGCCTGGTGGCTTGGTCTATGCAGAAATACCATTTATTGGTGCATATCATATGGCACCAAATGACTACCAAAGATATACAATCAGTGGAATTGAATCGTTATTTAACCGTCATGGATTTGATATGGTTGAAAAAGGGATTTGTTCAGGTCCAATCAATGCACTATTGTTATTGGCTCAACATGCAGTTGTTGAGGCTATTCCTATTGGACCAATACAATATATTTTTAGATTAATATTGACTTGGCTATTACATCCATTTAAATATTTAGATTATATATTTAATAGATTCAAATGGGGTGAATATCTTGCTTGCAACTTTTATTATTTAGGTAGGAAACCTTTATAAATGAAAGTGCTGTTTATTACACCATATCTACCATCTGAAACAAGTGGCCATGCCGGGGCACAATTAATCTTCCGAAATGTTACATCCCTTACAAAAAAACATGATGTTACAATTGCATCCTTTTTGGATAAGAATGAAAAAGAAATGATTTGTTCACTGACCGATATTGGAATAAATGTCCATACAATCGATTATCCTCGAAATGAATCATCAATCAAAGGAAAGATTGAATCAGGCATTAGAAATATGGGCCCCATAGCTTCATATTTAAAGGGTAA
>JAYZKF010000143.1:0-6207 GCA_036163755.1 Fidelibacterota bacterium | reverse complement strand
CGTTCAATGATCGCATACCACCACCAACTGGAGTTGTCAATGGCCCTTTAATTGCAATTAAGTAATCATTGATAGAGTTTAATGTGGCATCTGGAAGCCAAGAATTAGTCTTTTTATTGGCTTTTTCGCCAGCAAACAACTCTTTCCATTCAATTTTTCTTTCACCTCCATATGCTTTACTAACTGCCGAATCAAAAACATTTTGAGCTGCAGGCCAAATATCCACACCAATACCATCACCTTCTATATATGGGATTATTGGATCGCTAGGTACAACAATTTTATTTCTTTCTATTTTTATTTTTCTACCCAAAGGATATCCTAATTTTTATTTTTTTCTTTTACTTTTTTTTCTTTTACTTTTTTAGACTTTTTACCATCTGATTTTGTCTCTTCTTTTTGCTTAGTGTTATCTTTAGCATAATCAGTAAGATAAAACCCGCTTCCTTTGAAAATAAGGCCAGTCCCTCCACTTACTAATCGACGAACTTTTCTATTACAATCTGGACACTTATTTAATGGTTCATCAGACATATTTTGGAAATATTCAAATGTGTTATTACATGATTCGCACCTATAGTCATATGTTGGCATATTTGATATATTTCCTTAAAAATCAGTTATTCAATTTAAAAAAATGTGTTTTCAAAATCTTTGGTAATATTATCAAAGATTACAAAAAGTTAAGATCGATCAAATTTCTCTTTGAGTTTTAACATAACATTAGAAGATACAAATTTGGATATATCTCCATTGAGTTTTGCAACATCTTTAACAACAGAAGAGTTTAAGTGAATGTAATGTTCAGAAGTTACCATTAATAGAGTAGAAACGTTTTCATTTAGATGATGATTCATAGTAGCCATCTGAAATTCAAATTCAAAATCCGATACATGCCTTAATCCACGTATAAGAGCAACTGCATTGTGATCTCGAGCAAAATCTGCAATTAAACCATCCGTAGAGTATGCTTTTACATTAGGAATATGTTTAGTAGCACCAAGTATTAATTCAATTCTCTCATCAGAATTAAATAATGGGTTTTTTTCAGAATTGATAGCTACAGCAAAAATAATTTGATCAAAAAGTTTTGAAGCACGTTCTGCTATATCAATATGACCTCGATGAATTGGGTCAAAAGTTCCAGGGTAGACAACAATTCTCATTAAAAATTCTTCCAAAAAGTTAATTGAGTATCACCGTATACTTTGACTTTGAAAGGAGTAGTTGAAAATTCACGTGGTGAAGATTCTAGAACAAAAATTCCATCTTTATTTAAACGATTGGAAGCTTTTGAAGTTAATTCATTTAATAAATTGTAGTTATAGGGAGGGTCAGCAAATATAATATCATATGATTTATTTGAATTGAGAAAAGATAAAGCATCTTGTTTAATAAAATGAAATTTTGGATAATTAAAACTTGTACTATTGATTTTAAGTAAAGAATTAACTCTTAAGCTAGAGTCAACAAATGTAACTTGTTTTGCACCTCTACTTGAAGCTTCAAAGCCAATAACGCCCGTTCCGGCATAAAGGTCTAATACTGATTTCCCTGAAATATTATGTAAAATATCAAATAGGCTTTTTCGAACTATTGATGTCGTTGGACGATAGGGTAAATTTTTTACCGTTTTGATTCGGCGACCTTTATACTGACCAGAATGAATCTGCATAAATTAATTCTTTGTTGAAAAATCGGTCTGATCGTGAACTGCTATGTAATAAATTGCACTCTCTTTCGTTTCATCATTGAACTTTTTATAAACAAATTTGTCCAGAGAAGAATTATTACCATAGGTTGACAAATATTCTAACATGAGTTTAATATTATCTCCACCAAGAATTCGAACAATTACTGGAGTTTTTCGATCTTTTCCAGATTGAGTCTGATTGAGGGTTTTTATAGTAGAATCATCTAAATTATTTACAAATGATTCTAAACCATCAACAGTAAGATTTGAAAAAGTTTTATTTTCAGTATTTATATTTGGATAATTAATTAAAAAACCATGTTTATATTGATCTTGCCCAGCAACCTGACGCAAAGAATAATTAAGTATATCTCCCAGTGAATCAACAGCAACGCTATGCGTTTTTATATCTAAAAACTCTAAATTTAAAGTTCCGCTACTAATTGAAAGTAAAAGCAGATTATTATTTTGTGTCAAAGTAAAAGTATTTAAAACAGTGGCAATTAAACTTTGAGAGCTCAGCAAGTGATCAGGATTGAATATTTTTTTATTATTATCTAAAATAACATCAGATAAAGTTGATTCATCATAGGTTTCTTCAAGTGGCTCATCTAAAGGTTGATCAAAATAAGATAAAATGCTGTTAGTAAAATCATTCAAGAGTTGGTTTGATTTTTCTTTTGATGTAAGTAGTAAGTTATCAAAAACTTCTGGTTTATTATTAAAAGTTAATACTGTACCAATAACTGAAAAGAAAAATATATATAAAAAGAATTGTAAAAATTTACGTTCTTTCTTCTTAACTCTTTCCTTACTTGATGATAAATTATTTTCAGATTTATTTTTTCTAGGTTCAATTGAATCTATTTGTTTACCATAATTATATTCTTGTAACCCAGGTTGATCAAAAAAATTAATGGCTACGCCATTAACAGATCCCTGCACAAGAGCAGTTAAAACATGTAGGTTACTTTCATTAACATTTTTTGGAATTAAATCAGCTTCAACATCTAATCCAAAAAGTGCTTCCAATTGTTTAATTCTTAAATCATTAAAATGTTGTTTTCTTCTATAAGAAAGTTTACCTGCGGTTAGCAACATACCTTTAAATGCTTCTTTAGGCGATGAGGATCCATTGAAAGGTTCTATTTTCCATTCATTCTTATAAAATCTAGCAAATCCATTTTGGAAAATATTTTTTGTATAACTATAATAAGTATATCCATTTTTATTAACGTTAAATACAGTATTCCCAATATTTGGATTTAAACCAAAAAATACACTTGACTCAGTTCCCATCCATATGGTTTCGGCTCCAATTTCTTGTATAGCCAATTTGAGAGGATCTCTAAAAGTTGTTGGTACTCGAATAGCAAAAACTTTATTTGATTTTTCACTAAATGAACGGCCAAAATACTCAACAGATTCAGTTGTTGGCCAGCGTTGATCGATAGTCCACTTGGCAAACTCCCATCCATCGTTATCAGTCATATCTTTATCGAGAGAGACTAATGAAGTATTACAATAACTATCAGGAACTGTCACATATACTTTTTGACCCTCAAAAGAAATATTTTCCCTGATCAGTTGTAAAGTTCCATTAATATCTGAAACAATCTCATTTACAGTTCTATCTGGATCTTTTAGTGACTTCTGTAGTGGCTTGTAGGAAATATTACTGAGCAAATATTTTTCATTATTATTTGTCCATTGTGCACAGAACAAATGATTATCAGATATTCCAAGATAAATCACTTATTTTTTATCACCTATCCCAACTTTTTGAACCATCATTTATAAAGCCATGATTATTAGCTTTAAATGCAAATACTGTGTAACGTCGTCTAACAATAGTTTCTTCAATTGGACTATCTACTCGAACAGCATTACCCTCATCTTTTAAGGAAATAAGGTATGGTTTTTCTGAGACCGGACAGAAGTACATCAAAGAATCTGGCATATAAGAATCATAATAATTGACCACTTCTACTCGTTGACTGGGAACCTGATCTAATTGCTCAACAAAATTGGAATCAGAAAGAAATTGCTCTAATTTCCTCTTTTGAATATATGAAGTATCATTTCGAGAAAGTTCTTCAGAAAACATTACAATTGTAACTGTTGTATCAATAATTGTATCTCGACGTGTTTTTGGAAAACCAAAGGTAGTATCAAAATCTATATCATAACCTTTTGGGACATTTACACTAAATGTTTTGTTATTCAATGTAATTGATTGTTCACCAAGATAAGTAGAGTCGCCAGTGAGTGAATCACGAACTGAATTAACAACTTTTACAGCCCAAAGACCATCTGGGTTGTAATCACCCATAACGGATTTATAAAAATTCTGAACGTCATACATGTTTTCCATATAAAAACGACTTCTATCCTCAAAAAATTCTTCCTCGTCCCAAATAGCTCTAGGTACATATATGCTTATTATCATGAACAAAAAAGCAACGACAATACCCAATTCAAGTAAATCTGAATACTTTTTGCGCTTTTCCGATATTTCTGATTGATTATTCTCAGTCATTAAAAAACCCTTAATAGTATTATGTTATAAAATCTTATTTAAGAATATAAACACTAATTTAGCAATCATTCTGTTTATCCAAGAAGGACTGATATTAACACTTTTTCTAATTTGATTCTTAATGTTTTAAAATCTTTATATAATTCCAATTTTATAAAAAATTAGTCTAGATCAATTCTTGAAAATTTTGGCTCTGATTTACCATTCAAATTTGATAATTCTTCCAATAATTTCTTTTGTTTACTAGATAAAGACTTTGGTGTTTCTAACTGTACTCTAACCAATTGGTCACCTCTTGATGAACCTCTAACCTTTGGAAAACCTTTACCTTTCATTCTTAGAATTTGTCCAGATTGGATTCCTGAAGGTATCTTCAATTTTGCTTTTCCATCTAAGGTTGGAACTTCTAAAGTTATACCTAGTGCTGCTTCATCGAATTGAATTTTTACCTCAGTAAAAATATCGTCTCCATTACGAGTAAAAAAAGGATGCAAATTTTCTTCGAAAAAAATAATTAAATCACCAGATTGATACCCTTTTGGTCCTTTATTACCTTGCTGGTTCAATGTCATATAATTTCCATGAGCAACACCTGGTGGAACTTTGACTTTAATTGATACAGATTTACGTTGAATGCCACTTCCTCCACAGTTGCGACAAGGATTCTCAATGACTTCGCCAGTAGCGTTACAAACAGGACATTCGCGAACAGTTACAGATTGTCCAAAAAAAGATTGACTCATTTGTTTGATTTGACCTGATCCATTACACTGAAGACAAGATTTTGGCATAGTCCCCTGCTGCGCACCATTGCCAGTGCATACATCGCATATTTCATTACGTTTAATTTTAATCGTCTTTTCTGTGCCCCGAGCAATGTCAGAATAATCAAGTTTTAAATTTACTTTGAGGTCTCGTGCTTTTTTGATTTGTCTACCGCGACCTGATCCTCCAAAAATTCCACCAAAAGGATCAAAATCACCTCCAAAGATATCTCCAAAACTGCTAAAAATATCTTCCATAGACATTCCACCATGAAAGCCACCACCCCCAGGTATATCACCCATCCCTACACCCGCATGTCCAAATTGATCATACTGCTGTCTTTTTCTGTCATTTGATAAAACAGCATAAGCTTCAGCCGCTTCTTTAAACTTTTTTTCAGCTTCTTTATCACCAGGATTTTTATCTGGATGATATTTCATAGCAATCTTACGATATGATTTTTTTATATCATTATCTGATGCACTTTTATCCACCCCAATTATTTCATATAAATCCCTCATGATGCAGTTTGATTAACCACTACTTTTGCATGTCTAATAACACGATCTTTGTAACGATATCCTTTCTCAAACACTTCTAAAACAGTATTTTCTTCTTTACCCTCTTCTGTACGCATCATTAAGGCATCATGAAGCTCAGGATCAACTACATCGCCAATTTCAGTAAACTGAACAACGCCTAATTCTTTAAATTGCTTATTTATTTTATTAATAATTAAATCTATACCTTCATTAATTTTACTATCACTCGAATTACTCGATGAAGCTAAGGCATCTTTTAATCTATCAAGGTCATCAAGAATTGACAAAAATTCTTTTATTACATTCTCTCCGTCATATTTAAGCAAATCAATAATTTCTTCAGATTTACGTCGACGATAATTGTCAAATTCAGCCTTTAATCGCATATATTTATCATCTTGTTGTTTTAAATCTAATTTTAAAGACTTGATTTCATCTTTTAATTTTACTGTAGGGGACTTCCTTGAAGATTTTTTAGAAACCTTATTTTTAGTAGGCATTATTAATCACCTCAGTAAACTTATTTAGTAAATTCTGTATATATAAGTAAGGAATCCGCTTAGGTCCTATAATTCCAATCCTCCCTTTTACTTTACCTTGATCAAAATGACTAGTTACTATTGAACAATCATATAAAATTTTGTCACCATTTTCAGAGCCAATCAATG
>JAYZKF010000142.1:0-3931 GCA_036163755.1 Fidelibacterota bacterium | reverse complement strand
AGCTAATAGTAGATGAAATGAAAAAAGTGGGTGGATGGATTTCATTGGATGATTTAGAAAATTATAAAGCAAAATATAGACAACCTGTGAAAGGTAAATTTTCTGATTACGATATAATATCTATGGGTCCTCCCAGTTCAGGAGGCCTTTTGTTAGTTCATATGTTAAATATGCTAAGCGAAGTAATGGATAAATCAAAGAGTCGATCGATCGATCTGAGTTATAATTCATCTGATTATATTCACGTTCTTACTGAAATTGAACGTAGGGCCTATGCGGACCGTTCAGAACATCTTGGTGATTCAGATTATTGGGATGTTCCCCAAAAAATGTTTTTATCAAAATCTTATGCAAAGACTAGAGCAGATGATATCGATTTTAATCAAGCTACTGCATCGAATGAAATTAAGTATGGGAATAATGAATTTACTGAAAGTGAAGAGACGACTCATTACTCGGTTGTAGATAAAAATGGTAATGCAGTATCCGTAACTACAACAATTAACTCTGGCTATGGTAGTGGAGTGACCATTACTGGTGCGGGATTCTTAATGAATAATGAAATGGATGACTTTTCAATTAAACCTGGGGTCCCAAACCTTTTTGGACTGCTAGGTAATGAAGCTAATGCAATAAAACCTGGTAAAAGACCATTAAGCTCAATGACTCCAACTATTGTATTAAAACAAGATAAACCATATCTAATATTAGGAACTCCAGGAGGCGCAACTATAATTACAACAGTATTTCAAAATATTATTAATGTCATAGAACATGACATGAATATTCTAGAAGCTATAACATCGCCACGTTTTCATTCACAATGGTTTCCAGATGTAATCTATTATGAAAAAAATTCTTTATCTTCATCCATAATTGAAAACCTTACATCAAGAGGTCATCAAATGGAAATTAGAGGAGATATAGGTGAAGCAAATGGAATTTTGATTGATGAAAAAGGATACTGGGGCGCTCCTGATCCAAGAGGGGAAACTTCAGCCATTGGCTATTAAATTAAATTTTTAGCTTATATAATAACTTAATTAATAGTTGAGAAAATTCTTTTGATGATTTACTTGCTGTTTCTACAACTTCTTCATGAGTTAGAGATTTTTTTGTTATTCCAGCAGCGAAATTTGTGAGACATGATATTGTTAAAACTTTCATATCAAGCTCTGCTGCAGAAATAATTTCAGGTACCGTACTCATACCTACTGCATCTCCTCCTAAATTTATCATATCTTTGATTTCTGCTGGTGTTTCATAAGAGGGTCCCAATGTCCAACAATAATTACCCGATTTTAATTCAATGTCATTTTCTTTTGCTGCAGAAAAAGCTAAATCAATCAATCCTGGATCATGATATGGGGGACCCGAATAAATTACTGGAGGGTTTGGACTATTTCTATAAGTGCAATCCATATGTCCTTTGACCACCATCAAGGACCCTGGTGAAAAATTTTTATTCATTGACCCAGATGAATTTGTAATTATTAGATGATCGATACCTAATTTCTTGAACAGATGAATAGGAATAGTAACCTGTTGAAAAGAGTATCCTTCGTAGTAATGAAAACGACCATTCGCTATTATAATCTCATTGTTGTCTAGTCTACCACAAACTAACTCTCCTTTATGTCCTGCTACTGTAGATGATGGATAACCAGGAATATCATTGTACGATATAGAAATCTGATTCTTTAAATAATTTGAAAATTGTCCCAAACCAGAGCCAAGAATAACTGCTATTCGTCCATTGAAATAAGATAAATCAAAAACTTTTTCAGCCATTAAACCATAATTTATCATGCTAAATCTTTCACGGCTAACTGTCCACATCCTGCATTGATATCGGTACCATTACTCCATCTTACAGTAACTATGAATTGGACAGATTTAAAGCATGATAAAAATGCTTCGATACTTTCATCAGTCGGTCTATTGTAATCACCTCCAATTTCATTATAAGGGATTACATTTAACTTACATGGGAAATTGTTTAATAAGTTTATCAGCTTTTTAGCATCATTAATGGAATCATTTACATCTTTTAATAATACATATTCAAAAGTGATAATTTTTTTTGTTTTTTTATAATAATATTTGCTTGCTACTATTATATCTGATAGAGAATATTTTTTTGTTATTGGCATAATTCCCCTACGGGTATTCTCATTAGAAGCATTTAAACTAATAGCTAATTTAAATTTATAATTATCATCGGCCATCTGATAGATTTTAGATGCAATTCCAGCTGTTGAAATAGTAATTCTTGCTGATCCGAATCCCATTTTATTTTTTAATAACAATCCTGATTCCATTACATTCCGGTAATTCATTAATGGCTCACCCATTCCCATATAAACTATATTTGTAATTTTTGAATTTGAATAACTGGCAAGATATATTACTTGATCTATTATTTCAGAAGAACTCAAATTTTGAAGAAAACCCATTGATGCGGTAGCGCAAAAATTGCAGTCAAGAATACAACCTGACTGGCTAGAAACACATATTGTTGTACGATTGTTATTATGCATTAATACAGATTCTATTTTATTACCTTTAATCGTCTTAAATAAAAATTTCCGGGTTGGATCAGTCTCATTTCCAGAAATTTCAATTAACTCTAATGGATGTAACCTTATTCGCTTTTCTAATTGATTAATTAACGATTTGGGTAAATTTATCATTTCAGACCAGGTCTCAACGAAATGATTATAAATCCAATTATTGATTTGATTAATCCGAAATTTTTTTTCTCCAACTTCCTTAACAAGTTTTTCTACATCTACTTTATTAAGATCAATAAATGATTTTTTATCTAAATAATTTGATTTCAGCATACCCTGGAATTTCTATATTTGAAAATGCTATCACAAGACATTCTCTTTGTTTCATCCCGGATGGACATGTAAGTTTTCGTCCATTTAATATTAATGAAACTAATTTAATAGGATAATCAATGACGGATCAAACAGATATACAATTATTAGAAAAACTATTAGAAACAAAAACACGTTTTTTTGAAGAGATAGGAAAATCAATCGTTGGTCAAAAAGATGTTCTAGATCATATCTTAATTGCACTTCTTTGTAAAGGCCACACGCTTATTGTGGGTGTACCAGGATTAGCTAAAACTCTAATGATCAAATCAATGGCAGAATTATTGGATTTGAATTTTAGCCGAATTCAATTTACTCCAGACCTAATGCCTAGCGATATTACAGGAACCGAGGTTATTGAGCAAAATCGTTCAACTGGTAAAAGAGTATTTAGATTTTTTAAGGGTCCAGTTTTTGGGAATATAATTTTAGCCGATGAAATAAATCGAACACCTCCAAAAACTCAGTCAGCATTATTAGAAGCAATGCAAGAATACAAAGTAACTGCTGGCGGAAAAACTCACGATCTAGATGAACCATTTTTTGTTTTGGCAACTCAAAATCCAATTGAACAAGAAGGAACATATCCATTACCCGAGGCTCAACTTGATAGATTTATGTTTAATTTATTAATTGATTATCCTAATAGAAATGATGAAATCTCTATCGTTGAATCAACAACTACAAAAAATGAAATAAAACTAAAAAAAGTTATATCAAAAAGAGCAATCCGTGCATATCAAAATTTGGTATTAAGAGTACCTATTGCAGAAAACGTTGTAGAATATGCTGTGGATTTAGTTAGTGGTACGAGACCAAATAAAAAAGCAAAAAGTTTTGTTAATGAATGGGTTGAATGGGGTGCTGGTCCACGTGCAACACAGTTTTTGATTCTTGGAGCGAAAGCACGAGCGATTCTGAATGGTCGACCTGCAGCTGATATTGAAGACATAAAGGAGATGGCTCTTCCAGTTTTACGACATCGTGTTATTCCAAATTTTAATGCTGAAGCTGAAGGCATGAAAATCGATGACATCATAACAAAG
>JAYZKF010000141.1:0-10066 GCA_036163755.1 Fidelibacterota bacterium | reverse complement strand
TTATAAATGATAAAATCCTCTTATGATCATTACTTCCAAAAAATCGGTCTACCTCTGGTATTTCTTTTGAAAGTTCATCAGGATATCTTTCAGAAAGGCAACCCATGACAACTAATTGTTTTAAGTTACCTGTTTTTTTCAATTCAGCAGCTTGGAATATGGTTTCTATTGATTCTTCTCTTGCTATATCGAGAAAACCGCAAGTATTTATTAATATCGTATCTGCTTCTTTAGGCTCTTCTGTAATTACAAAATTTTCATTTTGAAGTCCACCAAGCATAAGCTCAGAGTCAACTAATGCTTTTGCACAACCTAGACTAATTAGATTTAATTTTTGTTTTGAAGAATTCAATTAATTTTTTGTACCTAGCAATCCTTGGGTGTACTCTTTAGCATCAAATAAAGTCAGATCATCTAAATCTTCCCCTGTCCCCATGAATCTTACTGGAAGCTCCAATTCTTTATAAATTGGGAAAATTATACCCCCTTTAGCGCTTCCATCCATTTTAGTCATTATAGCACCTTCTATATCAGCAGATTTAACAAATTCTTTTGCTTGATTAAGTGAATTTAGACCCAACGAAGCATCTAGCGTTATTAATGAAGACAGTTCAAATTCACTGAATTTTGTTTTTATCAATCGATGCATCTTTTCAAGCTCAGACATGAGATTCCGATCCGTATGTAATCGGCCTGCTGTATCAACTATTACAAAATCACTATGATTTGATTTTGCAGCTTTTAATCCATCAAAAAGAACTGATGATGGTTTATTTGACTGATCATTATATATTAAATCTACCTCTAAACGATTTGCCCAAACTTTTAATTGATCAATAGCAGCTGCCCGATACGTATCTGCTGCTATTAACAGAATATTTTTCCCTTGGTTTTTGTAGTATCTAGAAAGTTTTGCAGCAGTTGTAGTTTTGCCGGTCCCATTGACCCCCACTATCATCACAATTAATGGCTTATTTGAAATAAGATAATTTTCTTCAATTGGTGGCAATATTGAAATAAGGTGATCTTCTACTTCCGATAAGAATCCATCATTTGGATTATTTTCTACTACGTTTACAATTGATTTAACTGTATCATAGCCCATATCGGTTGAAAATAATATTTCTTCTAATTCTTCTAACGAATCGCTAGTTACTGAGCCTCTAATAATGTTATCAAAGGCATTAGCAACTTTTTTTCTTGTCTTACTAAGAGCCTGAAAAATATTGCCAATAAAGGGCATCAATTCACTTCTTTATAAAAATTATAAAATGTTTTAGTGTAAAGAATCCAACTCACTAATAAAAGAAAAGTAGCAACATAGATAGTTACTTCATTTAACCAGGGGAAAGCTTGCCATGGCCAAATATGTACAAGGACAGCTAGCGAGGTTATTCCGGCGCCCCACTTCCCCCACCAGTTTGAACTAAGAACAAAGTGGTCATGATTTAAAAAATATATCGCTCCTATTGCAATATATATATATCTAATAAGAAAAAATAAAAAAAACCAAGAAGGGAAGCGATCAATCAATGTCAAATATGCAACCACAGCAAAAATACATACAAAATCAGCAATAGGATCAATCCATTTTCCAAAGTGAGTTACTTCATGCGCTTTCCTAGCAACCCAACCATCTAGAGCATCCGATAATACTGCAATGAGTATTAAAACAAATGTTATTGAACCCAAAGATGTGTCTCTTAAGGTAAATATAATTGGCACTGCTAAAATAGCCCTTCCTAGGCTAATTATATTTGCCAAAGTCAAAATCTTTGTTGGATCAGATGACATTACTTTTTTAGGCATGAGTCAGGATTTTTTTATTAATTGAAACAATTTGCTTATCCAAATCATAAATATGATCGCAGTGAGAATTTATAAAACTGATATCATGTGAAATTAATATTAAATGCTTACTAATTATAATTTCCTTTAAAAAATTGCTAAGAACTCGTTTTTGTTTAATCCCCATGCCAAATGTTGGTTCATCTAGAATTAATACATCATAATTACAATGAGATAATATTATAATTAAAGAGAATCTTAAAGTCGACCATGGAATGTTAATAGTCGACATATTTTTAATTATACTCCAATTAATCTGTGAAGATTCTAATCTATTTATACAAGTTTTAACTAGGTGAGGATTAAGTTTATTATTAGAAATTAACTCTGTCATAAAATTTTCAAGCGATTGAGAGCCAAGCATACGTTCTGGGAATTGATCTAACATAGCAATAGATGCAACTTTATGATCTAAAGATACTTTTATTGAACCTGATGATAGTGACAGTTGGTCTGAAATTAATTGAGATAAAGTAGTTTTACCTTTTCCATTCTCACCTATTAATCCAATCGACCGAGCATTATTTATTTTACAACTCCAATTATTAATAAGAAAAGTTTGTGAATCATCATATTGAAAAGATATATCATCTACATTCAGATGCAATAGGCCTTTAGGGTGATTGTATTTATAGGTTTGATCTTTATAAATGGGACAAGAGATTTTTGAAAAGTCTGAAAGAGACAATAACCAATTATTATCGCCATAACTTAAATCATTATAATCTGAGGTAAACCAAATAACAGTTGATGTTTTTGAAAGTGCTTTTTTAATATAATTAACCCAGTAGTCTTTTGATTTTTTATATAAATAAGACATCGAATCATCGATCAACAATAGTTCAGGATTAGTACTTAAGGCCGTGACTATATTTAACATTTCCATTTGTCCTCCACTCAATGATGAAGGGTGGCGTTGCCAATTATCAACAAATGGAAGTTGTTTTTTAAACTTTTCAAGACCATTTTGAAGTATTGTCAAATCAGTGGTCTGACACTCCAATCCAAAAGCCAATTCTGATTCAAGCGTGTGAGACAATATTTGTGTTTGAGGATTTTGAAAGATAATTTGGATTGATTCTGGGGCTTTTACATTTTCGATATAAAAATTTGAAGGATTTTGAATTGCAAATCCCGCTATACTTTTAACAAAGTGTGTTTTACCAACACCACTTTCACCATAAACGACATGAAAACCAGTGGGGATTTCAATCTTTTCTGGCTCACTAAACTTTTTATAACTGATTGAGAAAGATATTTTATTAGTCATGTATAATACCTCTTACAATCCTAGTTGAAGACCCCAAATTCCTATGTATTACATCTGTCGCAGCATAGCTTGCATTTAAGAATAAATTGTTATCTTCTAAAAGATTTTTAATACCTAATGAAAAATCACGTCCATTCTCGATTGGAAAACCTCCGCCAACTTTGATTAGTTCTATAGCTTCTGGAAAATTGTGATATTTGGGTCCAAAAAATATAGGAAGCCTGGCAATAGCTGGTTCCATCATATTATGTACACCAGTTGAAAAGCCTCCGCCCAGATAAGCAATTTGTGCGTCCCAGTATAATTGCGACAGTCTACCAACTGAGTCAACAATTATAACCTTTGAATTAATTTCATTAGGGTTTTTTATACCCAATAATTCTGTTGACACACTTTTTGAATAAAAATATTTTTCTAATCTGGCAACATTTCGTTTAGTAGGTTCATGTGGTGCCCAAAGCAATGACAAGTCTTCTATATCATTCATTAAATCAATAGTTGGATCCAAAAGTATATCCTCGTCTTCAAGATGAGTACTACCAATTAATAATCTTTTAGGCCTCAGTAAGACAGATATAGTTCTTTCAACTGTGAACTTGTCTGACTTCTGTTTAACCTGATCATATCGTGGATTTCCCAAAGCTTTAATAATTGGTTTTTCATATGGAAAAAGTATTTTTTTTAATTGCTCATGATCTCTTTTAGTAATTGTATAAATAGAAGAAAAAGCATTGTAAACAGATTTATAAAATTGCCTGATTATAAATAAAGACTTGGATGTTTTCTTAGAAAATGTAGCTGCAAAAAGTGACGTATGAATTCCAAGAGAATTCGCACTCCAAATTAAATTAGGCCATACATCATAGGCAGCCAAAATTAGTTTTTTCGGCTTTACCAATCTTAAACATTTTTTTATACTCCATATGAAATCTAATGGTAAATAGATTTTACAATCTATATGATCATCGTCAACATTATTATAGCCTGATGGTGAAAAAAAACTCATTACAAATAATGCTTTGGGTTCTACTTCTTTTAACCCAGATATAACTGGCTTAGCCTGTTCATATTCACCAAGAGATGCGACATGAAACCAATAAATTAATTGATTTTTTTCTGTATTATTCATGAACACTTGTAATTGTTTATAAGCTCTCATTCTTCCAGTTAATCCTATTCTAATTTTTTTATTTATTAGAGATAGAATCAAACTAACAAGCATAAAAACAGGAAATAAAAAAACATTATATATAAACTTCCAAAACACTATATAATAACTTTACTTACTTCATTTATTACAATATCTGGAGTCAATTTTGTCATACAATATTGTTCTTTACGATAACATGGAAGACTCCCATTTTGAGAGCAAGGTCTACACCAAAGGTTAGTATTTTCAACGGTACGTGAATTATTCAAAAACACACCTGCACCTGTTTCTCTTGAAGTAGGACCAAGGATAGTTATTGCTGAAATTCCTAATGATTCTCCTGCATGTAAGAACCCTGTATCACTACCTAAAATAAACTTTGCGTTACTTATAATAGCCAATGACTCTCTTAAATCGGTTTTCCCATGAACATCAATAATAGTGTTATTTGACATGGAGGTTATATCATTACAATTAATATCATTTACTCCACCAATTAATACGGCACTTAAGTCATATCTTTCTTTAATTTTATCTATTAAAATAGAATAATAATTTGCAGGCCAACGTTTTTGGGACCAAGCGGCACCAGGTGTAATTACAAAATAATCACCTTCAAGTCCATGATCCTTAAGGAATTCTATTCCATTTGCCTCTTCTAAATCTGATATAGAAAGTTTTGTTTCTGACATCTTGTGCTCTTGAGGGAGCAAATGCTTAATTGGATCATGTAACCAAGATCTTACACTAAAGGCAGAAGAAAAGTTATTTTTGTGAAACATAAATAAATTAAATCGTTTCCAACGAGGTTTTGGCAATATCAATGATTCAGTTTTACGCATAGCTTTTCTAATTATTCTTGATCTGGTTGTGTTATGTAAATCAACTACTAAATCATAACCATTTTTTTGAATGGATAATCCAATTTTTTTCAAAGCAAAATATCCATCATTTATATCAACTGAAAGAACTCTATCAATTTTAGGGTGATTTTTAACTAAGGGAGCAAATTTTGATAGCGTCATAAAATCAATAGATAAATCAGGAAAATATGATTTTAGGGTTCCAATTACAGATGTTGAGTGAACAATATCACCAATGGAACTAAATCTTAGAATTAAGATTGAGCGAAGATTATTTTCCACTGACTAGCCAGTTCTTTGCATATTAAATGCAATAAGGTCTATCATAGATTGTTTATAAGGAGAATTTGGATAAGGAGAAATAGCTTCTAGTGCTTGTTCATTAAACTCAATGATTTTCCCTTTAGCATAATTAAATCCTCCTACTCTATCTATAATTTCTTTTAAATGATCTAAATCAAAACGTGTTTTTTTCTTTGAACTTAGAATTTTATTTAACTTTCTAGTTTCTATTTTTGAAGCTTGATCATAGGCATGAATTAAGGGCAAAGTAACTAAGTTCTTTTTTACATCAGCACCCATATCTTTACCAGTATCTTTTTCATTACCTAAAATATCAAATAAATCATCCTTGACCTGGAATGCCATTCCTAGTTTGGTACCATAAGTAACCATAGCCTCTCTATCTTTATCTTTTCCGCTAGAAGTAATTGCACCCAATTCACAACTCGTAGAAATTAAAGATGCCGTTTTTTGATATATCATATCATAATAACTTTGCTCATTCATTGATTTAGTAAGTGATTTTTCAATTTGCAGTATTTCTCCTGCAGCTAGTTTCTCAGCGGTTGATGCTATTAACTCTAATGCTGAAAAATCTTTCAGTCCAATCATATTTATAAGTGTTTTACTAAAAATAAAATCACCCATAAGTACAGCAACTTTATTTTTCCACATTCTATTTATTGAAGGGAATCCTCGACGCTGATTTGCATCATCTACTACATCGTCATGAATTAGGGTTGCGACATGTAATAATTCAATCATGGCAGCAGCTCTATAGCTATTCAGTGTTGGTTGGCCACAAAGTCTTGAAGATAAAATTGTTAGAATAGGTCTAATATGCTTACCCTTATGTCTAAGTATATATTTCCCAATCATATTAATCATACGTACTTCTGAACGAAGAGCATTTCTAAACTCTTTTTCGAAAAGTTTAATATCATCAAAAATAGGTTCAGTAATATATTTTAATTTTTTTACATCAGTTTTCATAAATAGAAATTACCTATCCCTTCTCCTATTAACCAACCAGCTCACACCAATACTAATTTCATATAAAAGCCATAAAGGTATAGACATTAAAATCAAACTTATCGGATCTGGAGGTGTAATAAACGCACTTAATATTAATACAAAAATAATTGAATGTCTTCTATAATGAACCATAAATGAGGGAGTTAGTAGACCAATAATTGAAAGGATAAAAACAAGCACTGGTAATTCAAATATTAATCCACTCCCAATCATTAACCATGTTACAAAGTTAAAATAATAATTTATTGAAAAGTTATTTTCTATCTGATCAACACCTACAGAAGTAAAAAATTCCAATGAAAATGGTATAATAACTGTATAAGAAAAAACCATCCCTATTAAAAAAGATAGATAAGTAAAAATAATCAATGGACCTAAATATTTTCTCTCATTCATATAGAGTGCTGGAGCAACAAATTTCCATAATTGATATGTTAAAACTGGAATTGCTAGAACAAAACCGCCAATAAGTGCAATCCCCCATTTTATCATAAACATCCCTTGCACTTTAAGAACTTGAAGATCCATTGGGTTAGTTAAATCTTGCGTTGGTTTTATAAGAAATTCAATTATTTGATCAATAAAATAAAATGTGATAACAGCACCAATTAATACCGATATTAATGATTTTAAGAGTCTCCATCGTAATTCCTCTAGGTGATCTAAAAAAGGCATTGATTTTTGATTGCTTTCCAAAACTATAGGGCCAATAATTTTTCAGCCAATTTATGTGGAGAAATATTTGTTGATTTTAGATTGCTAGTTGCTTTATCTAATTTTTCTTTTCTTTCTTCAGTCCAAAAGCCTTTTATTAAATCATTTTTAACTAAGTTTAATACTCTACTACGATATCGATCTAACCGCCTTTTATTAAATAAATCATTTTCATTGAGAAACTTAAAGTATTCATTAATTCCATTATAAAGCTTATGGATTCCTACGTCTCTATCTGCCGAAGTGCTAAAAACTGATGGTAAAATATTATTTTTATTAAAAACCGTATGTAACATTGTAGTTAATGATTTAAACAATCTATCTGCACCATCTCGATCTGATTTATTTATTACAAAAAGATCAGCAACTTCAATTAATCCTGCCTTCATTAATTGAATTTCATCGCCAGCCTCAGGTACAAGCACTACTATCGTTAAATCAACTGCTTTAATGACATCATATTCACCTTGTCCAACCCCCACAGTTTCAAAAATAATTATATCCTTACCACTTGCAGCAATTACATCACCTACAGTCTGAGCCTTAGCTGCTAACCCACCTAAGCTACCTTGAGATCCCATACTCCTAATAAATACGTCATTGTTTCCATCGTAATTATTCATCCTAACTCTATCTCCAAGTAATGCTCCACCGGTATATGGACTTGTAGGATCTATGGCAATAACTCCAACACTTTTACCATCATTAAGATTTTGTTTTATTAATTGATCAGTAAGCGTACTCTTTCCTGAACCTGGAGGTCCAGTAATTCCCAATCTTATTGTATTTTTACCTTCACTATAGATATCATCTAACATAGAATTAGAAATATCTTTGTCATTTTCAATATTAGTAATAACCTTTGAAACAGTACGATGATCATTTGATCGAATGAGATCAAGCGTATTAGAATTCATAATTTATAGATTAAGTTTTAAGAGAATGTCTGACGAAATAAATCGAAATTGTATATTATTAAATCTCTTCCATCACGTTTAAGAAATTCTTTTTTCTCCAATAATTTTAGTGTTCTAGATACTGTCTCTCTAGAAGTCCCAGCCATATTAGCGATGTCTTGTTGATATGGTAAACCCTTTAGCATAACGTTACCACGCTTTATAGTTCCTAGTTCTTCAGCTAAACGTATCAATGTAACTCCTATCCGTTGTTCAGAGTCACTTAATGATAAACTCTCTATATGCTGGTCACTCTTTCTTAATCGTATAGCTAATTCCTCTAAAAGTGCTATAGCAATTTTTGGATATTTTTCGAGACAATCAAGAAAGTCACTTCTCGATAATGTAACTACTTCGGAATTCTCAGTAGCAACTATATTTGCAGATCGACCTTCACCATCTAATAATGACATTTCTCCAAAAAAATCACTCTCTCCTAAAATAGCTAAAATTACTTCCCTTCCATCATCACTTAGACGTGTAACTTTAACAACACCACTTAAAATAATAAAGAATGTTTCACCTTGGCTCTCTTCTAAAAGAATCAACTTCCCTTTTTCATAGAAACGAGAAACCATTTTATCTGAAATCTTTTTTAAGTCTGAACTAGAAAGATCAGAAAAAATAGGAACATTTTGGAGATGTCCAGCTTTACTCATAGCTGAAACTACTATAAAATTAAACACAGATGAAATGGAGAAAATTAAACTTATTTTAAATATACTTTTGTGATGATACTCACATTTTTGAAAAAAATAATGTTATTTTATTCTGATTTATTCCTTTGGTGCTTTATAAAGAAATGGAATAACTTCGCGAGCTAGTTTTGAATAATTATTAATAGGATATTTCATGGATAGACATCCTCAGCAAATAAAACGAGAAAGACAGGATAAAAAAAGACATCTCAGAAATGTTGCAAAAACATCTAAAATGAAAACAATTTTTAGAAATGTTTTGGAAGAGAAAAAACTTTCAGAAGCTGAACCTATTTATAAAAAAGCAGTTAGCGCTATTGATAAAATGGTTAATTCTGGACAATTAAAGAAGAATACAGCTGCTCGAAGAAAATCTAGACTTACACGTCATTTAAATTCTCTAAACAAGTAATTCCACTCATCAGGTATCTGAAACCTGGTAATTTGGAGCCTCTTTAGTTATCTTAACTTCATGAGGATGACTTTCTTTTACACCAGCCGATGTAATCTCTATAAATTCTGCTTTTTTATGAAAATCTTCAATATTCTCAGCTCCACAATATCCCATAGATGATCTCAATCCACCCATAAGTTGATGTATTGTAGCTTCAACATTACCTCTATAAGGAACCATCCCTTCAATACCTTCAGGTACCAATTTAGTAGAGTCAGAATCATCTTGAAAATATCGATCGCCACTTCCCTTCTTCATCGCACCTAATGATCCCATACCACGATAAGATTTATATTGCCTACCCTCGTAAAGAATAAATTCACCTGGACTTTCATCCATTCCGGCAAAAATACTGCCTAGCATAACTGATTCTGCCCCAGCAGCAATCGCTTTAGCTAAGTCACCGCTATAGCGTATCCCGCCATCAGCGATAATTGGAATATCATGTTTTTGGGCTTCATCAACGCAATTCATAATTCCTGACAATTGAGGCATTCCTACTCCAGCAACAACTCTAGTTGTACAACTCGCTCCTCCTCCTATACCCACTTTAACACAATCAACGCCAATATCAATAAGTGCTTTCGTGCCATCTAATGTTGCTACATTCCCCGCAATGACTTGTAAATCTCCAATAGCTTTTTTAATATTTTTTATGGATTTTAAGACGCCAGAAGAATGACCATGAGCTGTATCAATAACAATAACATCAACATCAGCTTCTGAAAGAGCTTTAGCACGATCTATTGAATCATTACTTACTCCAATTGCAGCACCAACACGCAAACGTCCATTT
>JAYZKF010000140.1:0-5911 GCA_036163755.1 Fidelibacterota bacterium | reverse complement strand
TATTTTTTTATAAAAGAATGAATAAACAATTAACACCAAGATTATTAATTATCGGACTGGTATTGACATGGGCTATTTGGGCTATTTGGCCAACATTCCAATACCAACAATTAAGTGATTCTGAAATAGAGAGTCTTAGAGATGAAGGTAAGCTAGAGCAACTAGAGTCTCGCTCTATTAAACAAGGTTTGGATCTTAAAGGAGGTATGTATATTGTACTCGAGGTAGATCTCCCTACCCTAATTGATAATCTTGCAATTAATAAAGATAGAAAGTTTTCTCAGACTGTAAATGACGTTCGTAATCAACTTGCTATTTCACCCGAGGGTGATGTTTTCACAATGTTTTCTGATGCAATATCAAAAAATGATTTAAAATTATCTCGTTATTACTATGATTATGGTTCAAATAGTGAAACGATCATTACGGCTCTAAAAGAAGAAGGCGAAGATGCAATCAATCGTGTTCTAGAAATATTACAAAATCGCGTAGATCAATTTGGTGTTGCTGAACCAACAATACAAAAACAAGGTAGTCAACGTATTATAGTTGAATTAGCAGGCGTACAAGATTCAGAAAGAGCAAGAGCCTTATTAGAAAGCACTGCTTTACTGGAGTTTTATATTGTAAAAGAAGTAACTACTACTAATGATTTAATGATTAAAATTGATCAATCTCTTAAAGGAAACGAAGTCGTTGCTTCAGTATCAAAATCAGCTGAAAAGAATCAAGATATTGCACCAAAAACTGATGATGAAACTGTTTCTGTAACAGAATTATTTGGTGAAACAAAAAATGATGAATCAGAAGACAGTAATAATGAAGAAACCAGTGAAGACATTAGTGTTGACAGACCTTTTTCATCATTACTAAGAAATTTAGGAAATACCATAGGTGTACCTGAAAAAAATGTCTTTGCCTTAAGAAAGATTTTAGAAACACCTGAAGTAAAAGAAAGACTATCTTCAGCTGGAGCAACATTCCTATTTAGCCATAAAGCAGAAGAATACCCTGGTGTGGATGGCAATGCTGAAAAAATGTATGGTTTATATTTATTAGAAGATCGCGCAGAACTCACAGGGGGTGTAGTTGAAGAAGCAAAAGCAAATCTAGGTCCTCAAGGAACTACCTCTGCCGGACAACCGATTGTTAATCTATCAATGAATTCAGAAGGTGCTAGAAAATGGGCTATAGTTACTGCCTCTAATGTAGGACGTCAGGTAGCTATAGTATTAGATAATAAAGTTCATATGGCTCCAAATATTCGAGAAAAGATTTCTGGAGGAGGAACATTAATTGAAGGCTTTGCAAATATTAATGAGGCAAAAGATATAGCCATTGTATTACGTGCAGGTGCATTACCAGCTCCTGTTGATATAATTGAGGAACGGGTTGTAGGTCCTTCACTCGGAGCTGACTCTGTTCGCCAAGGTACTCAATCCGTACTTATTGGACTCGCATTGGTCTTATTATTTATGTTGATTTACTATAGGCTAGCTGGAACCATTGCTGATTTTGCCTTAATCTGGAATATCCTGCTAGTGCTTGCTGTATTGGCTTCATTGCAAGCTACCTTGACCCTACCTGGAATAGCTGGTTTAATATTAACAGTTGGCATGTCTATTGATGCTAATGTTATTATTTTTGAACGAATACGTGAAGAGCTAAAAAAAGGCAAGACACCGCGAGCTGCTGTTGATGGTGGATATGAACGAGCATTAACAACAATTATAGATGCAAATGTTACCACTCTAATTGCTTCATTAGTGCTATGGCAATTTGGCACAGGCCCTATCAAAGGATTTGCTACTGTACTATTTTGGGGTATCCTAATTTCGATGTTCACAGCGATTTTTGTTACACGAACTATTTTTAATTCATTTACGAATCGCAAGGGACTTACAAAGTTGAGTATATGAGAATAATTAAAGAAACACATATCGATTTTATGAGTCAACGTAAAATAACTTCTATTTTATCCATGTTGATTATTGTTGCAGGAGCTATTTCACTTATAATTAACAAGGGACCAAAGCTAAGTATAGATTTTAAAGGTGGAACAATTGTATCTGTACAATACCTTGAGCCTGTGGAAATAAGTGATGCAAGATATGCATTAAGTAATATTAATATAGATGGTCAGACCTTTGATTTTAGTAAAGAAGAATTAAAATACTTTGGAAATAAATCATCTATCTTAGTACGTGTTCCTCATATTGAAGATTCACCATCTAATTTTGGTCAAAAAATAGCTGATCATTTGTATACTGCTTTCCCAGAAAAAGTTCCAGAAGACAAAACATTGTTCATATTAAATAAAGGCAGTGTTAGTCCTAAGATTGGTTCAGAGCTAAGTGGAAAAGCACTTATGGCTATTATCTCTGCACTTGGACTCATTTTATTATATATTTCGATCAGATTTGAATTTCGATTTGCTATTGGAGCAATTGCGGCACTTGGTCACGACATATTTATAACATTAGGACTTTTTTCATTGCTAGGCTATGAAATTAGTCTACCCATCATTGCTGCATTCTTAACTATTGTTGGATATTCTTTGAATGACACCATTGTTATTTTTGATAGAATTAGAGAAAATTTAAAAGTCCTAAAACGGGAAACGTATACAAAAATAATAAACCAAAGTATTAATGAATCCTTATCAAGAACGATCGTTACCTCTCTAACCACTTTTGTTGTTGTAATGGTTCTCTGGCTATTTGGTGGAGAGGTTATTCATAACTTTGCACTCGCAATGATAATTGGAGTTATTATTGGAACATATTCTTCTATTTATGTTGCCAGCCCAATTGTTATTTACCTTCATAATAGAGCTACAAAGTAGGTATTAATTTTCTATATGATTAATGACAGAAAAGCTTACATAGTTTTTGGTTTTTAATATGACCATATGATAGTACTGAAGTACCCATTAGAGTAAAAACTAACTCACCATTTTCTCCAAATAATTCATGACCCCAAATAGCGCTAACGATCAAAATACCTAAACCTATAAGTCCATAGAAAATAATATTATAACTTTTGTGCTTTTTGCAACCCAATGCCATAGCAAGAACACTTGTTGGAATAACAAAAAATAATAAAAGACTATGAAACCATTCATCAGCTAAAGGAATAAGAGACAATGTAGGTAATAATAATGCTGAAACCGGTAAAAGCAAACATTGCACTGCACAAAGGACAGATAAATAAACAGCAATCTTATCAAGGTTAATAGTAGAAAATTTTTTATTTAACATCTTTAAAATAATTAATTTCTAAAAATGGTACTTTCTCGGTTAAACCAACTAACGCACCATAATATAGCTAAACCTGCAAAAACGATAAGCGAAATATAAACTTCTATCATATACCAAGGATTTATAGTTCCTGCTATAATATCCTTAGAGGCAAGCGATACGTTTAAGATCGGAATTAATGAAGTCACTGCATTTAATTCAATCCCGGGTAATGTTCCAATAAGTGCTGGAAAAATAATTGCAATATTCAAAGGTCCTACAATACTCTGCGCTTCCTTAAATGATTTCGCATAAATAGATAGACCTAGAAGCAATGCGCTAAAAAAAGCAGAAATTGGCAAAATCAATGACATGATAAGTGCCATATTTTTTATAGTGAGCATTTGATTAACTATCTCTAAAACCCATGGCTCTAAATCTGGAAACGTTTGAATTCCAAAATACATACCACCCAAAGCAATAAATGCTGTAATAAACGCGGCCAACATAACAACTAGGAATTTACCTAAAACTACATCAAGCCTTGTAGCCGGTGAAGATAATATAGTTTCAAGAGTTCCTCTTTCTTTCTCCCCAGCTCCTAGATCTAATGCAGGATACATAGCGCCCATAAATCCAAAAATAATAAAGAAATATGGAAGAAATCCGCCGGCAATTTTTCCAAGTTTTTCTTGAACAGAAGCAACATCTTTATAATCAATTTTGTAAGCCTTAACTATGTCAGGCTTCAAATTAAGCTCATTCATTCTTTCATTAATAATCTGATTTTCATTATTAGATAAAACAGATTTTATAAGATCTCTAGTGATCCCAAAAGAATCAGTTCCTTTGAACTTAATGATAATTTGAGCTTGTTTATTTTGATCGATTGATTTTTGGTAATCGCTATTTACATAAATTGCCGCGTTAAGGTATTCATCTTGGATATATGATTCGACACTATCACTAGGAATTTGATCTAAAATTATCACTTTGTCTAGTTGCGCAAAGGCTTGATATAAATCTGGTGCATACTCCTTACCAAAAAAGCTTAGTTTAATTTGCTCTTCAGATGCTTTTTCAGCTTGTTGGCTTTGTATTGTATACACAACTCCAAATAATCCTGGTATTAATACAAATGGAAGAACAATCATCATGATTAGGGACCGTCGATCCCGAGTGATATCAGTTAATTCTTTTTTCGCAATAGTAAGAAATTTCATCTAATTATTCTCCAACTCTATATATGAATTCTTCTTCAAATGTTGGTTTTGTCATTTCAGATTTGAATTTATCTAACGTATCATTAAAGAATAATTTCCCATTATATATTATTGAGATATCATCACATAATTGATTTACTTCACCCATTCGATGACTTGAAAAGATCACTGTCTTCCCTTTTTCCCTACAATCGCGAATCAAATCCATAATTGCACGAGATGTCATTACATCCAAGCCGGATGTTGGTTCATCAAAAACCATAACTGATGGATCATGAATCATTGTTCGTGCGATAGATGTTTTTTGCTTCATTCCCGTACTTAATCGTGAAATGCGACGATCAGAAAAACTATTCATATCCAATGCATCAAATAAATAATCTTTTCTTTTTATAAATTCCTCTTTTTTCATCCCATGTAAATCTGCAATGTATTTTACCATTTCTGTTGGTGTAAGCCTATCATATAAGGCAGTCTGCCCTGTCATAAACCCAATCTGCTCACGTACATTTTGTCCGTCACTAACAGTATCATAACCTGACACATTGATGGACCCTGAAGAAGGTACTAGCATTGTGGCTACCATCCTTAGCGTGGTTGTTTTCCCAGCACCATTTGGTCCTAATAAACCAAAAATCTTCCCAGGTTTACATTCAAATGAAATATTGTCTACGGCGCAAATTTTCTTAGTGGTCTTATATTCATCTCCTAATTCCTTGCGCTGTTTTCGACTCAAAGAAAATTCTTTAGTTACATTTTGTACTTTTATCATTTATACCTTTTAAATAGTATTATTGGCGGGGCAGAATGTATTTCAATAAATCATGACCAACAAGTTTTGAAATGGAAAATTCTATTTTGACGTAAATTAAAGTATGATCAACTATACAATCATGACTTCACCTATCGGTAAATTACTATTAGTGAAATCATCTAAAGGATTAAATCACATTATTTTTGAACACAAAATTCAACAATATGAAAAAATTATGTCTAATAGTTTCCCAAATCAAAAAATAATAAAAGATAAAAAGGCTCTAATTTCTGAAGTTGATCAATTAACAGAATATTTTTCTGGGGATAGAAAAAAATTTGATATTGAATTAGAAGTAAACATGCCTCCATTTTATCAAAAAGTAATTAATGTTGTAAATAAAATACCTTATGGAAAATATTTATCTTACGAACAAGTTGCGACTAAGGCTGGAAATCCAAGAGCGGCCCGTGCAGCTGGTACTGCAAATGCTATGAATACAATTCCAATTATTATTCCCTGCCATAGAGTATTGGCTAAACATGGAAAATTGGGTGGATATGGAGGCGGCATTAAAATAAAAAAATATCTTCTTAAGTTAGAAGGCATCCAATAACTTTATATGTTCAATAACATGAAAAAGATAAAATAAACTAAATATGTTTCAACAAATCAAAAGACATCTTATTGCTGGT
>JAYZKF010000139.1:0-3078 GCA_036163755.1 Fidelibacterota bacterium | reverse complement strand
AGTACAATTTATCCTGAGAATCTTCCCGTGGGAGAAGTAACTGAGATATTTGATGAAAGGGGAAGTTTTCAAAAAGTAGCTCGAATAAAAATAGAATCAGATATTAGTTCTATTCTTAGTGCATTTGTTATAGTTGGGGAATTAGATGAAAAAAAATAAACTTGCGCTTATAACTTTAATTGTTCTTTTTTTTCAAATTTTATTCGTTGAATCTCTTACAATCAATGCGACCAGACCTGATTTTTTAGTTTTATTTATTATTTATATAACTATTTCTAATGGTCGTCTAATAGGATTGACAATGGGATTTACTATTGGATTAATTTCAGACTTATCAGGAGTTGGTTCTTATTTTGGATTAAGTCCATTGTCACTATCAATAACAGCATATTTATCCGGTTTTTTATATTTAAAATATGAACGTCTACTTCCATATGTATTTCATTCAATTTGGATAATTATACTTATACTACATTTCTATATAATCACATATTTTCGTTTTCAATCAGTTTTTTTGTCTAGCAAAACAGAATTTTTTGTTATTTGGATAATGACATTTGGATATACTTTCATATTTTTTATTTTTATTCAATATTTTTTTCCATTAAGAGAAGCCTCTCATGTTAAAATCTCAAAATAAAATAGGAAAATTTCAATATTGGTATGTTATTATTTTTGTAATAGCTATCCATTTAGTTCTCGTTTATCGATTTTTTGAACTAGGGGTTTTGGATCACGACATGTATACTAAACAAGCTGAAAATAATCGCGTTCGTGCAATTTCACTTCCTGCTCCTAGAGGACTTATTTTAGATAGAAATAATGAAATAATCGTTGATAATTATCCAACATATATTTTATATGGAATTAAGTCGGAAATTCAAAATGAAGATAAAAATTATATAATTATCAATAAGACAACAGGAATTCCAATACAAATCTTAAAAAAGAATTATAAAAATAATTTTAGAAATCGCTTTCTTCCTGCAAGGTTAGCAAAAGATCTTACAATTGTTCAACTAAGTAGACTTGAAGAAGAAAAAAATGATTTAAGTGGAATAATTTACAAACAGTTTCCCGAGAGAATTTTTAATTCTAAAATTCGTGCTTCCCATATTTTGGGTTATTTAAAGGAAATAGATACTGAATCATTGTCAAATCATGGGAAAAAAGATAGTTATCAATTAGGGGATTTGATTGGATGGTCGGGTATTGAAAAAAAATATGAGTCTATTTTACGAGGGAAAAAAGGTGTATCGTATTATCAAGTAGATGCTTTTGGAAGAGAAGCAGGTAAAATAAATAATCAAGATAATATTTTAACAATACCTGGGAATAATATTAAAACAACTATAGATATTCCATTACAATCATTAGTTGAAAGTCAATTAAAAAATAAAAAAGGAGTAATAATTGTATCTAAACCAAAAACAGGTGAAATTTTATCATACGCAAGTGCTCCTGATTACGAACCCGACCTTTTTACTGGATTAGTTTCCAATCAAGATTGGCGTACTGTTACGAGCGATTCTTCACGTCCTCTACTAAATAGAGCAACAAATGGAATATATCCTCCAGGCTCAATATTTAAAATGGTAGTTGGTTTTGAAATTCTTGAAAAACAATTGGTGTCACCAGAATGGTCTGTTATTTGCACTGGTGAATATGAGTATTTTGATAGAGTGCATCGTTGTTGGGCTGAAGATGGTCATGGTAAAATAAATCTAGAACAAGCTATTGTGCAGTCATGTGATATATATTTTTATGAGGTTATCCAAAAAATTAAACTTAATGATATTGCAAAACGGGCAAAAGAATTTGGTTATGGCTTAGAATCAAAGATTGATTTGCCTACAGAAATGCCAGGTAGAATGCCAGATCGTAATTTTATGAATGAGCTATATGGAAAATGGGGGTGGTCAAAGGGAGCGCTCTTAAATATTTCTATTGGTCAAGGTGAAATTTTAGTAACTCCAATCCAAATGGCAAATTATACTAACCTTCTAGCTACTAAAGGTGATGCTTACCCAGCGTATTTAGTTGAATCTTTGCCTTCTAAAATTTCATTTCCCAAATATAAAATTAATAATTGGAAATTGATTCAAGATGCGATGAGAAAAGTCATTTCGGGTTCAATGGGTACGGGAAAAAAAGCTGACCCTAAGATACCTGGTCTTATTATTTCAGGGAAAACAGGTACAGCAGAAAACCCTCATGGAGAAGCACATGCATGGTTCATAGCATACGGTGAAAAAAATAATGAGATGATTTCAATTGTAGTATTGATTGAAAATGGTGGAAGCGGTGGGACTTTTGCAACTCCAATTGCTCGTGAAATATTTAAATATTATTTTACAGAGAGATATACTGATTTAGCTGAAAAATAATGTTTATTCAAATTTTACGCCAGCTCAAAGCTTCCCCAACTATTATTTTAATTAATGTTTTTGGTCTCTTATTTATAGGATTAATGTCACTTTATAGCATAAGTGTTCTTCAAAAAGAGAATTTATCTAATGCATTTTTTAAACAACTCCTTTTTTTGGGACCAGCTATTATATTAATGATAATAATGACTGTTTTATCAAAAAGGGTTATTCATAAATATATTTATGCATTATATGGATTGATTATAGTGTTAGTAATGTTGCCATTTATTGGTCAAGAAACCGCTGGAACATATAGATGGATTAATTTAGGATTATCTTTTGGCTTTCAACCTTCTGAAATTGCTAAGTGGGTTATTGTTATAACTTTAGCACGATATTTATCCGACAATAATCTGCAGGTACGAAAATTCTCATCAAATATTTTACCTTTCCTCATTGCCATTATTCCTACCTTTATTGTTTTAAATCAACCAGATCTTGGAACTGCTGTTGTAATGATGATTCCTGTGATTCCAATGCTGTATTGGGTTGGTGCTAGACCATATCATTTATTTTTAATTGTTGCACCATTATTTAGCATATTAACTGCATTTAATGTTGTGGTTTTTACTATATGGACAATTATTGTGGGATTAATAATTTATAAATCAATGGATAAACTTTGGAATGGTGTGACTATTTTCTTTTT
>JAYZKF010000138.1:0-3703 GCA_036163755.1 Fidelibacterota bacterium | reverse complement strand
AAGAAGATCCTATCGAAAAAATTACACGTGCAGTTTTACCAGAAGCTCCTGAACCAAAATTCTCTTCTATAGAAAAAGTAATTAATGATGTACCTGAACCCGAAGAAGAACCCGTTGTTAATCAAGATTTAAAAGATGAGCTTAAAGTAGAGCCTATTCTTTATGAGGACTTTGCATGGGAAAAATATATGGTTGAACCAGGAGATTATTTAATTAAAATTGCGAAAAAAGAATATGGTGATTTTAAACTTTGGCGATATATCTATAGTTGGAATAAAGATGATTTAGGAGATAATCCAAATCTTATTTATCCTTATAATTTTTTAAATCTACAAAAAGAACGCCTTAATGCAAAAACGGCTGAGCCTAAGTACTTTGATTACTCTGTCCAAGCTGGTGATAATTTATGGAAAATAGCTGGAAGCCAATATGGTGATGCTAAATCTTGGATTATACTTCTATGGGATAATGAAGAGTTAATAAAATCTAATTCAGGTATTCTTAGCCCTGGTATGACTTTAAAACTTCGGGAAAAACTAGACCCCAACGCCTCATAATTAATTATGCTGTTCACCAACCTGGTTCAAACTAATTTAAGAACCAAGTTTTTAGGGCAGCGGATCGAATACTATACCCGGCTTAAATCTACAAATGAAGAAGGTTGGGAATTATTTAACGATGATGCTCGACCAGGCACTATCGTTGTAACAGATAATCAATTCGGTGGGAAAGGGCGAAATAGTAGAAGTTGGTTTACTATAGCAAATAAAAGCCTTTCATTTTCAATACTAATTAAAAAAGAAATTCCTATAAAACTGTGTGGTTGGATTCCCATAATAACTGCTCTGTCAATTGAGAGAGGATTACAAAATTTTCAAATACAAACCTCTTTTAAATGGCCTAATGATATACTCTTAGATGGAAAAAAGATGGGTGGAGTATTAATCGAATCAAAAGTAAAAGGGACGTTAGTTAATAAACTAATCATTGGAATTGGACTTAATATTAATGAGTCTAAAGATGAATTAGATTCATCTATTTCTGAAGTTGCAACATCATTGCACATACATTCTGGAAAGATTTTTCAGCGAGAAAGAATATTGGCTGCGGTCTTAAATGAGATGGAGCAAATTATTGAAGAATTTCCTAAAAATATCGATAAGATTTGTGAAAACTGGATTACAAATTGTGATCATTTAGATAAAAAAATACAATTTCACAGCGGTTCTGATGTTATATCAGGAGTATTTAAGGGACTTGGGGAAAATGGTTCTGCAATTATTAAGACAAATCAATCAGAACAAGAATTTCATTCTGGAGAAGTATATTAACTAGAATTGGTGTGATGAAGACACCTTTATATTTATCTCATATCCATTGAACTTTTCTTTTAATAATCTATTAAGCTCTTCTTTACAAGCAATAATTTGTTTCTGTGAAAGACCTAACCTGACATTCATTCCAAATAATATTACATGATGATTTTCGGTATTTACAATTCTGATATCATGAACACCGCTAATACGATCATCATCAATATTTTTTTCATCTAAAAAATATTTTACTTCTTTAACCATAGGGTCATCAGGATTAACTGGGTCTAAATGCACTGTTGGTTCAACTCCCATTGCCTTCCCTAACTTGCTCTCTATTTCTTCCGAAATATCATGCGCTTCAGCTGCTGTTTTTTTTGCGTTTATTTCTGCATGAATACTTACAAATTTATCAAGCCCGTAGCTGTGTACAGATATATCATGTACTCCTAATGCTCCTGGAACGCTTAATGCTATATCCCGTATTGTATCTAGTTCTGCTACATCAGGAGGCTTACCGATTAAATCATCTACTGAATCTCGGGCAATGTCAAAACCAGTATATATTAATATTAGCGCAACAAATAATCCAGCCCAACCATCAATTGAAGAGTAGCCAAAGTTTCCAGCAATTAATGCAATAAGAACAAGTATACTCGATACTGCATCAGTACGATGATGCCACGCATCAGCATGAAGCAATCCTGAAGCTATTTTTGAGGATAAAAATTTAGCATAACGTGCTGTAATCTCCTTAATTACAACTGTTAAACCTAATATTGCAATCATCCACCAATCAGATATAATCAAGATTGGATTTTTAATTCGATCAATTGCCGTTTCAATAAATTCAATTCCAGCAACACAGAGCAAAACAGAAATAATTAAAGTTGCAATATATTCAGCTCTACCATGGCCATAGGGGTGACCAATATCTGCTGGTTTTTTTGACTGTTTAAAGCCCCAAATTACTATCAGAGATGTAACTACATCTGATAGAGTATGAACAGCATCTGCAATAAGGCTAACGGCACCAGTTATTATTCCAACAAATAGTTTAAAAATAAATAATAATGTATTGACAGCAGTTGATACCCATCCCTGGAAGATTCCGATTTGATTACGGTACGTTTTACTTGATTCCTTCTGATCAGGGACAAATTTATTTGTGATCTTTTCAAACATTGATTTTTCTAAAATATTGTAGCAGTGCTATTATTATTAGGAATCGTAAGCAGATATTCCTGTCAAATTTTCACCAATTATTAATGTATGCATTTCATGTGTCCCTTCATATGTATATACCGATTCGATATTTGCCATATGTCGTATTGGTGAATAATCAATAGAAATTCCATTAGCACCTAAAATTTCGCGTGCGAGTTTTGCCACATTTCTTGCCATAACGCAATTATTACGCTTTGCCATAGAAACCTGTTGAAAAGTCATTTTTCCTTCATCCTTAAGCTGTCCTAATCGTAATGCTAATAATTGGGCTCCGGTAATTTGCGTCACCATTTCAGCCAACTTTGCCTGAGTTAATTGATATCCGGCAATAGGTTTAGAAAATTGTTTTCTTTCTTTTGAGTAATTTAGAGCAGAATTATAGCAGTCTATTGCAGCTCCCACCATTCCCCAAGCAATTCCATAACGAGCTTGGGTTAGACAACTTAATGGTCCTTTTAACCCCTCAATGTTTGGAAGGCGAGCACTATCAGGGACAAAAACGTTACTCATGGATAATTCTGAAGTTATAGATGCACGTAAACTTAATTTCCCATGGATATCACTTGAAGTAAAACCTTCCATTCCTTTTTCGAGTAAAAATCCGCGAATTATATCATCTTTATCTCTAGCCCAAACAAGAGCTACATCTGCCAAAGAGCCATTAGTAATCCACATTTTATTCCCATTTAAAATCCAACCATCGCCATCTTTCTCGCATTTTGTTACCATTCCACCAGGATTGGAACCGAAATTTGGCTCAGTGAGTCCGAAACATCCTATTTTTGTACCTTTGCCCAATTCTGATAGCCATTTAGACTTTTGCTCATCAGAACCATAGGCATGAATAGGATACATTACCAAAGCGCCTTGAACGCTTGCGAATGATCTAAGTCCTGAGTCACCACGCTCTAATTCATGAAGAATCAATCCATATGAAACATTGCTCACACCTGCGCCTCCTGATTCTACTGGGAGTGCCGATCCTAAGAACCCCAATTCGCCTAGCTTTGAAACAAGTTCTAATGGGAACGTTCCTTTTTCATAATGCTCATTGATCAAAGGCATAAATTCTGCCTTAACAAAATCAAAGGCCGTTTGCTGAATAAGCAAATCTTCATCTGTTAATAAATCTGTAATATTATAAAAGTCGGGTCCAAAGTTTT
>JAYZKF010000137.1:0-3434 GCA_036163755.1 Fidelibacterota bacterium | reverse complement strand
TCAAATGAAGATTCTGCAATAAGAAATGGAGATATTGTACCATTAGCCCATAAATCAAACTTTAATGTAATCTGTTGATCATTATAATAATTTTTAATTCCTGCCCATGTTGCATTATTTTTTTCAAAAGCAAACAAAAATTCAGAATCCTTCAAGACAGCTCCCCCTAAGTTTATATCTCCAAAAGAAGTGAGTGAATAAGAAATATTCCAATATTGGAAATCTGTATTCCCTCCTCGGCCAGAGTAGCCACCCGATAAATCATTCTCAAATTGAGAGAAAAGGATTGATGGAATAATGGTCAAAATAAGTAATAGTCTAAAAATCATGGTATGTTAGCCCTTTATTTCAGTCCTAATTTTACGAAAACTAGGGATAAAAAAAATAGGGCGAATAATCGCCCTATTTATTAAATAAATTATCTTAAGATAATTTTAGTTAGGATCGTCTTCTTTTTTACCCTTTGATCCAAATAATTTCTGCCAAAAGCTACCTTTTTTAGCAGCTTTACCGTCAGTTAAAGAAGCCTTTTTACCAGCTTCATGGCTTTCCATTTTAGCTTGAGATGGCTTAGATCCAGGATCTTTTTTAACGCCATCTAATTTAACGCCAGCACCTGCTTTAGCGCCGTCGTCCATTTTAACACCTGCTCCGCCTTTTTTTGTATCATCAAGTTCGTCTTGTGCATAAACAAAAGAAACTGTTGACACTAGAAGAAAAAGAGCAAAAGTTTTAAAAATACGATTCATAGTTTTATTCTCCTTTTAGGTTCAGTTCGACCCTTTAGTTAAAGATAAATTAGTTAATTAAAAACCATAGTTCAATAGCATTATTTTAATCTGTGACATACGTCACATTAACACTAATTCACTTTTTATGGTCAGATTTTTTTTGTGCATCCTTAGATGGGCCTAATAGTGATTCCATATTTTTTGCAACACCATCAAAAAAAGTATTTATGCCTTTGTTAAATCTAAAAGAACTTTGACTAATTAAGGTTGATAACTTTTCTACCGGATCTTCTTGCTTTCTTTTGGTCATAGACTATAAAGCTTTTGATGAAACTAAATTGTTTAATCCTTCGGGAAGCGCCTTAACAACATTATATAATTCTGGTGGAGCACTTTCATAAACGACCATTTCTTCACCATCCATATATCCGTATACTGTTTCAACAGTAATTACAGGCGAGTCTACTAAAATCCATACTTTCTGTTTAATAATAAATTCATTGCCAGTGTCTTGGTCTCTTAGTCCTGTGTTAAACCAGTCAGTTTCTATATACTCAGCTGTCATAAAACCACTAGGACCTTGCATTGTCATTCTTGTATCCATTGGATTTAAAACAGTATAACCCATTGATTCTATATAAGGAATAAAAGTATCCACAACCCTTTGAGCATCTGTTGAATATTCTATTTGAGTTGGAAAAACAATTTTGTTTGAGCTACAGCTCATTAATAGCATTGAAATTGAAAGATAATAAATGTATTGTTTTATTCTCATAGTTGCTTTCTAATTAACTCTTAAATGATTATTAAATTTAGTCTTGGAAAAATAAAAAGAGAAGATTAATAAATTATTCATTTAGGCTCATAATCAAAAGGAAGTTGATCTCCTACTCTCTCCCATGCAGTATAACCTTGTTGCTCAATCATATATGGGTCAAAATAGCGACCTTTTCTATCAAATAAAACACTGCCTTTTTTCAATTCAATGAATGATGTTTGCTCATGAGGCTGAGTCCTAAATCTGTTATTCATAGTATAATTTAATTCTTCTGACTCATATCGATATCTAATCATCATTTTACCCTTAAAAGATAAAAATAAATTTTCAGGGTGATTACCTAGAAATACGAGTGTATCCATGGCCATAGGTCGAAATAATGTTCTATCAAAACTCCTACCAATAGTTGTTGGATTGATAAATATATCAAAACCTTCTTTAATTAGTGGGTCTCCTCTCCTCCCTGCAATCGTTGACCAATTCCATTTTTGAATTGCTTCATTATTCTCAACGTTAAAACGTTCATGAAATCGATCTCCTAATGTTGTAAGAAAATGCCTTAATGACCCTTTGTAAGCAACTTTACGATTTTTTTCCCACTTCCTTTTTTGACGGTTAGATTTCGGATCCATTTCAACAAAAAAGGAATCACCAGCGTAGCGAACTAAAAAATTATCAACAGTAAATTCAGAAAGAAAATATTGTATTCTATAGCCTAAACTACTATTCTCAATCTCCAATGGTTGACTTGCTTTTGCCTGCAATGCACCCCCATTTACATCAAATGAAAGAACATATTCATTTAATATTTTACAAGCTTGGCCATTTTTACTCTCACCTAAGAATACACGGTTAAATATTGCTAAGTTTTTCTTCCATAATTTATTTGATTTAGCTGTGACAATAACTTCTTTCATTTGAATTGGCTCGGGTACCAAAATAAAATTCATAGATATACGTTCATTATCAAATACAAATACATCTTGTTTTATAACTTCATACCCTATCATTGAAATAATCATTTCATATTTTCCATAAGGTATATTCCTTAGAGAGTAAAATCCTTGATTATCAGTTGTGGCTCCCCATGTAGTTTTTGAAAAGAAAATATTAACCCCAACCAAAGGCTCTCCACTCTCTTTATCAGTAACTCTGCCATCAACTCTTGACTGAGCAAATACTACTGTGAGACTAAATATATAAAATAAAAATATTTTGTTCAGCTTGGAGGGGATATCACTCCCCTTCAAGCAATAATATTGCTTTATTAGAGGCTTTTCTAATAATGTGCCTAGGGGACCATTCTTTAGATAATTTTTTAATTAAAATAATATCAGATGACTTTCCTATTGCACCAAGTTGCTTTACCATTTCTGCTTGAACTACATAACTATTATCATTTACGATTTTCCCGCGAATAAATTCAGCTGATTCTTGAGGGTAATTGGTAGACATTTGAGTTATTATCGTTTTCCTTGGCTGTGAATGCTTTTCTCGATCATAAGCGACTGTCAATTCTTTATAATTTAATTCACCTGAAATAGTCTTTAGTGAAGCTTGTCGAACAAGCCATGATTTATCATAATATGCAGATCGTTTTAATAATTTTAAAACTTGAGAATCCTGAATATGATCAATCAAGTTATTTGCAGCTTCCATTCTTCCGATAACATTGTCACGTTTTAATTTAATTAATAATGCATCCCTTGATAGGCTTTGCTCAACTTCAATTAACAAATCATCATTTGGGTCTAATCGCACGTATAAAGGTTTATATTTTAATTTGAATTTGTATTGATTTTTTCTTCCATCAACAAATATGGATTTTTTCTCGATGCGGTTCTTATAAAAAAAGGCAAGTTCAGTTGGTAACTCATATGCAAATGGTGTTTTTCTTCCTTGTTGTGTTTGATTAATAGATACCG
>JAYZKF010000136.1:0-5581 GCA_036163755.1 Fidelibacterota bacterium | reverse complement strand
TATCCTTTATATCTATTGATAGTAGCTCTTGAGTCAATGCTTCTTTAGCATCAGACATTAAAGGGGAATGAAATGCTCCACTAACATTTAATTGTATAGCTTTAGAGGCACCAGCGCTTAACATTTTATCCATAGTGTTTTTTACTGATTCAATTTCTCCAGATATAACTACTTGTCCTTTTGCATTATAATTTGCTGCTACAACCACTCCTTCAGCATAATCCCTGCATATATCACTTACAATATCATCATCTAAACCAAGAATAGCGGCCATGGTTCCTTTTGTACTCTTGCCAGCTTTTTGCATTTCTAGTGCTCTGATCTTTACTAGACTTAAACCTGTCCTAAAATCAAAGCTTCCCGCTAGAGTCAGCGCTGAATATTCTCCTAAGCTATGCCCTGCAGCACAACTAGGTTTTGCTCCATTCTCAATCAATAACTTTCCAATAATCACACTTACAATATAAATAGCAGGTTGTGTAAACTGAGTTTCTTTTAATTTTTCTTCAGGTCCATAAAAAATTATATCTTGAATATTTTCACCCATTATTTCATTGGCTATTGCAAAATATTCTTTTCCCAGATCTGTGTTATTATAAATATCTTTACCCATTCCAACTTTTTGTGAAGCTTGCCCGGGGCATAAGAAAGCAAGACTCATTTATTACCCCACTTTATTAGCATGCTTCCCCAAGTAAAACCACCACCAAAAGCTGCTAGCAATAATAAATCACCGTTTTCTAAACGACCTTTTTCTACTGCCTCATCAAGAGCAATTGGAATTGTGCCTGCTGTAGTATTCCCATATTTATTAATATTTACTAAAACTTGTTCTTGCTCTAAACCACAACGCTTTGCAGCAGCATCAATTATTCGTCTATTTGCCTGATGCGGAATAAATAATTTTATATCTTTTCCCGTAAGATTATTGTTGTCAAGAATCTGCTTACTCACATCAGCCATGTTTTTTACAGCAAATTTGAATACCGTTTTACCATCTTGATATACATAGTGCATTCTATTATCAATTGTTTTTTGGGATGCAGGGTTTAAGCTTCCTCCAGCTGGAACAGTCAAATATTTGTGCCCACTTCCATCCGTATGTAAAATAGCATCTAATATGCCACTTTCATTTTTTGTAGGTTCGAGAATAACTCCACCACCTCCATCTCCAAATATGACACAAGTATTTCTATCGCTATAATCAATAATTGAACTCATTGTGTCAGATCCAATAATAATTGCGCATTTATATTGACCAGATGCTATCAATTTTGAACCTGTTTCCATTGCAAATACAAATCCTGTACAAGCGGCTACAATATCAAAACCCCACGCATTTGTAGCTCCTATTTTATTTTGAATTAATGCTGCTGTCGAAACGACTGGAAAATCTGGCGTACTGGTGGCTACTAAAATAAGATCAATTTCTTTTGCTGATTTCCCTGATTTTTTAAGCAATTTATTTGCAATTTGGGCCCCCATATCAGAAGTAGCTTCACCTTCATTTACAATATGCCTATTTTCAATTCCTGTTCTTGAAATGATCCATTCATTTGTTGTATCTACCATTTTTTCTAGATCTTTGTTAGATAAAGTTTTTTTTGGTAAATATTTGGCTGTCGCAGTTATTGTTGCTTTCAACTTATTGCTCCAAGATGTTCATCGATACCTATTGAAATATCATTAATTAAATTTTTCTTTATGGATTTTTCTGCGAGGAAAATCGAATTCATAATTGCTTTGGCAGTTGATGCTCCATGGCAGGAAATTGAAATTCCATTAACTCCTAGAAAAGGAGTGCCACCATGTTCTTCGAAATCGTAGTAAGGGCGTAAAGCATCTAATGCAGGTTTTATCATCCCTGCTCCAATTTTGTAACGAGCCTTGCTCATAATATTTTTTCTTACCATTTCAGAAAACGTCGAAAAACAACCTTCTGCAAACTTCATTATTGTATTTCCAACAAATCCATCGCAAACTAGCACATGTGCTTTACTATCAAAAAAGTTTCGACTTTCAACATTCCCTACAAAGTTTGGCAACTCACTAGATAGAAGTTCGTAAGCATCTTGATAAACCTCAGTACCTTTGTTAGGTTCTTGTCCAATATTAATCAGGCCGATTTTTGGATTTTTTACTCCTTCTACATGGTCTAAATAGACTGAAGACATTATTGCAAATTGTAGTAAGTGTTCTGGTTTTACTTCTAGGTTAGCTCCAACGTCACATAGTACTTTTTTTTCATTTAGGGCTTGAAAATACACAGCTAAACCAGGTCGTTTTACATGTGAAATTTTGCCTAGTATCAATCTTGAAGCTGCTAATTGAGCCCCAGTATTTCCTGCACTTACAAAAGCATCTGCTTTATTATCATTTAAAAGTTCAATACCTTTTACCATTGATGAATTAGGTTTTGTTCTAAGTATTTTTGATCCACTATCATGCATAGTTACTTCATCTGCGCAGTGGATTATTGAAATTCTTTTTTGGAATTGTGATTTAAGAATATTGTTTATTCTTTTCTTATCTCCTAGAAGAATAATATCTAATTCTCTATTTTTTGACCTGTTCAATGCGTCAATAGAGCCTTGAACAGTAGCCTGAGGGGCAAAATCACCCCCCATAGCATCTACAGCAACTATCATTTATCCAATACTAGACTTTACTCAGAAGCTGATAAGACGGGGCGCCCTTTGTAATAACCACAGTTAGGGCATGCGCGATGGGGCATTTTAGGTTGACTACATTGTGGACAATTTGATGTGGTGACTTGTAAAGCTTTATAATGCGTACGTCGTTTTCTGCTTCGTGCCTTAGATTGTCTACCTTTTGGTAATGCCATGATTACTCCAAATATTATTTGTTAGTTAATTTTTTCAATTGGTCCCATTGATGATCACTATTGGATTTTACACATTTACATAAAGTTTTATTTAAATCCTTACCACAATTAGAGCACAAACCTTTGCAATTATCTGCGCATAATTGTTTTAACGGGCTATCCAATAAAATTAAATCATAAATTACAGGGCCAAGATCAATAAAATCTTCAGAATCTTTAAAGAAAATAATATCAGTATTATTGGTTAATTCAAAATTATTTGATAGGATGATATCTAAGAGAATTTTCTTTTTATTTTTGTAAGTGTTTAAACAGCGATCACACGATTCTAATGTTTTGCAACTAATATTTCCATAAATATGATATCCATTAGATGCAGATTCAATAGTAATTGAACATTGTAATTGATCATTTATAAACTGATATTTGTCAAGTCCCAAATCTTTTATTGAAATTTCAAAAAGCTTATTTGAAATTAATTGATCTAATTGCGATCTATATAACTTCATAATTACGGGAGAATTTAACAGTTCTTGCTAGGCCTTGCTAAGGTCTATTTTTTTATAATTTATTGGTTCTTTTCAGAAATATTTTCACGATTATCTATTTCATAATCATTTTCATCATCATTTGATGCTTCATCTTCTAATACTTCTTCATCTTTTCTTTCCAGTATATTGTAATTATCAGTTTTTTGTTTAAAAATAGATAGCATTAGTGTTTCACCAACAGAAAAAATAGCGAAATAATATGATAAAATAGAAAACGTGATTATAAGAAGAAATATCCCAACAATTATAGTTGCTAAACATTCAACTCCATTCAATGGAGAGGACTGACTAGTTGGAACGAAAAAGTTATAAAATAAAGAATAATTATCTCCATTAAGATAAATACTAATATCTTTTGGCCAGACATAGCTAGCTGCTGTTCCTATAATTTTATCTAATTTATTTCCCATAAGTAACTCATGGCCAAAAACCAAGTTCATAAGTTTAAAGCTTCCATATATAGACCAAGTGAAAAATTGGATACCTAAATATGCTAAAGGTATTAATATCAAATGATATACAAAGACTCTCCACGGTTGACTCCAAGTAATAGAGTAACTATTGAATACTGTCCCCATTGTATCTTCTTCTAGTACACCTATGATGCTAGCATGATATATTATAGAAATAATTAATACTAATATGGTGAAAATTGTAAATAAGGATCCAAAGAAGTAGATTAAATATGTTATTGAAAAAAATAATTCTCCTAGAATGGGTATCTTACCAATTAATGCGAATATAGCAGCTAATGTGAAAAAAAATAGCAATATCAATATAATTGCTATAGGAGAAAAAACGATTGCATGCCAATGTTTATTTATAAACGATTTGGAATGCTTTATCGAATAAAATTCATCTCCTTTGATTTGTTTGTATGTTATTCTGCTAACTGCTGTAGAAGCAAAAAAGATTGATTCTATCCAGTAAAAAACTCCTATCCAAAATAAACATATTGCGAACCAAGAATGATCCATATTGTACACAATAGGGTAAAGGCCTTGAGTAGACCAAATATCTTTCAATGATTGACCAGATAACAATAAGCCACAATAACTAAGAATAAAGAAAACTATGTATGCTCTAATATTGTATTTTAAAAAAATACAGATTTTTTTCCCACTTAGGGCTAATCTTGGAGCAAGAAAAATATCCCTGAAGTTAAAATGTAATTTATATGGCGACATTTATATTGAAAAAAATGTTAAGAGTTGTATATTTCTATCTCTCGAATCTAACATAATCAACCCAAGCATTTTCAGGTCTACTTTTTGAAAGTGTTTTAGCTACAGCTATCGCTGTTTCTTTTTTATCATAACTGCCTACTCTTATACGATACCAGGTTTCATTTGTTTCGACAAATAATGCCTTTTGAATGTAAGCGTCATATCCTGAATCAATTAATTCCATTGCTATTTTTTTAGCATCAGATAATATTTTTTTTGATGCAATTTGTATAGTAAAACGATTCTTATCAAATGGTATTGATTTACCTCGAATCTTTGTTCTTTTTTTAGGAGCAGGCTTTTTTGTTGAAGCGGTAGGCGCTTTTACAACTTCTTTTTCTGGAGTTTTTTCAACTCTTGGTTCAGAAATAATCGAATCTTTTTCCATTGCAATAACTAATTCTGAAATAGATTCTGAATCATACCATTTTGGTTCATCAGTTTCAATGATCTCATCATTCTTAGGAGGATCATCTAGAATTTGAGTATCGATATTTACAATATCTTCATTTAATGCAACCATTTCCTCTCCAATAACATCAAAATTGAATGATTGAGTACTTATTTCATCATTATATTGAAAAATTGAGACTTCTAGACCATAATTACCTGATACATCAGGAACAAAAATTACTGATATTTCATCATCGCCAGCTTGAATATCAGAATTTGAAATATTGCTGTTATCTGGAAGGTTTTTGAATTCCCATAAATACTCCAAATCAACCCCTTCCTCAGGAACTTTTACTGTAGCTGTAACAGCTTCACCAACTATTGAGGAAGGATTATTTTCTGTACAAGAAAAAAATGCTACAAAAAATATAAAACTATAAAATTGTATTTTACTTTTCATTATAAACATAAAGCTAACTAAAGAATTTGAATAAATGAGTTGATAAATGCAACTGTTACTGATTAGATATTAATTCACCCTCAGAGAAAAAGAATCCAATCTCTAT
>JAYZKF010000135.1:0-7976 GCA_036163755.1 Fidelibacterota bacterium | reverse complement strand
TGGACCTATCCTGATGGTTTTAGTTGGATTGAAATGTTGACCGATGCTGAAAAGCTAGGTTGCCATATTGCTTTAACACCAACATGGAATGAAACAGCTTTTTTTGCTGATTACGTTCTTCCTATGGGACATGCATCTGAGCGACATGATATTAATTCTTATGAAACGCAAGCAGGTGTATGGATTGCTTTTCGCCAACCAGTTCTCCGTGAAAAAGCACGGCGTGATGGTAAGCAAATAGAGTTTACTTATGAGGTTAACCCTGGAGAAGTATGGGAGGAAGATGAATTTTGGATTGAGTTATCGTGGAGGATAGATAAAGATGGTGATTTAGGTATTCGCAAACATTTTATGAGCCCTTACCGAAAAGGTAAAAAAATTAATATTGATGAATATTATCAATATATTTTTGAGAATACCCAAGGTCTTAAAGAAACTGCTTCTAAAGAAAATATGACTCCTTTGGATTATATGAGGAAATATGGAGCTTTTCTTGTTGATGAAAATATTTATCGTAATAATGAAAAAGAATTAAATGACCCAGACCTCTCGATATCATCAAATGGTCAAGTAACTAAAAATGATGAGATTGTAGGAATCCAAGTAGATGGCAAAAATCTTTCAGGATTTCCAACACCATCTAAGCGACAAGAAATTTATTCACAAACAATGGTTGATTTTGGTTATCCTGAGCATGCGACCCCAGGGTATCGTATAAAAAGTCATGTTCATCCTGACCAACTTGACGTTGAAAAGAACGAATGTATATTATTACCAAATTTTAGATTGCCAACTCATATACATTCTAGATCAGCAAATTCAAAATGGTTAACTGAGATAGCTCATCGTAATCCTATTTGGATTCACACTAAAGATGCTCATAGAATAGGTGTTAAGAATGGCGATCTACTTAAGATTCAAACAGAAATTGGTTGGTTTGTTGATAAAGTTTGGGTTACTGAAGCAATTAAACCTGGTATCGTTGCTTGTTCACATCACATTGGTAGATGGAGAAGAACCCAAGATGAAGGGAACCGTTTTTTGACGAATACCGTAGATATAAAGAATCTTGGGGATGGGCAATGGAAAATGGAAACCATTAATGGCGTGCAGCCTTGGGAAACAAATGATCCTGACACAAATCGAATATGGTGGAGAGACGGAGGGGTTCATCAAAATATAACACATGCTGCAAATCCTGACCCAATATCTGGAGCACACTGCTGGCTCCAAAAAGTTAGTATTTCCAAACCTAAATCAGATGAGAAATACGGAGATGTTTTTGTTGATACAAATAAATCATTTGAACATTTCAAAAAATGGAATAATTGGGCAAAAGATCGGGAAACTCACCCTGATAATTTGAGAAGACCTTTGTGGATGAATCGTCCGCTTGGACCTCAAAAGAATCAATTTTATTTAGATAAATAATAATATATTCTACCAGCTTCTCTTAGCCAAATGACCTAATTCATTAATAATTAGAAATGGTCTGAGGCCGTTACGGTGATATTGGAAACAATATCATTTGCTCCCGATCCCATTGATAATAATGGGTGAATTGGAATGAGAATGGATAATAATTCAAATAATTACGCCCATCAGGGCTCGGATGTCTTGCGTTCGAGGTCCAAAATCCTTGATCAATACGGTCGAGAATTCAATTACCTAAGATTAGCAGTTAATGAGAAATGCAATCTTCGCTGTATTTACTGTATGCCTGAACAAGGAGTACAGTTACTTAATAAAAATAAATATTTAACCAAATTAGAAATCAAAAGAATTATATCTCTTTTTGCTCAAATGGGTATTTCAAAAATCCGGTTTACTGGTGGTGAGCCATTACTCAGAGAGGATATATCTGAACTCACTAGATATGCAAAAAATGAATGTGAGATTAGTGAGGTTCATCTCACCACAAATGGTATATTGTTAAACAAATATTTAGATCAGCTTTCAAAGGCGGGCCTATCGGGTATAAACATTAGTTTAGATTCACTTAAGTCTGAGCGTTTTAAAAAAATTACGCGTAGAGATAAACTTCAGCAAGTTTTAGACAATATTACCTTAGCACAACATTCAACTATTCCTTCATTAAAGATCAATGTAGTTTTTATGAGAGGGTTTAATGATGATGAGCTACTAGATTTTGTCGAGTTTACAAGGTCAAATCATATTACAGTTCGGTTCATTGAGCTTATGCCATTTGATGCACATCAAATTTGGAAAACGGGGAAATTTTACAAATCCGAAGATATTGTAAATGATTTGAAAGATAAAGTAAAAGGACTTCATCCTATAAATGGATCAAATACAGAGCATTATATTTTTCAGGTTGATGGTTATTTAGGGAAAATTGCTATTATTCCATCCTATTCAAGAAATCTTTGTATTAATTGTAATCGAATTCGCATTACGGCTGATGGGAGTATTAGAAATTGCTTATATAGTAAAGAAGAAAAAAGTCTTCGAGATTTAATAAGGGAAGGTGCTTTGGATGAGGAATTAGAGGAAACGGTGCGAAATTCATTTTTTGCAAAACGTAAGGATGGTTGGGAAGCACAAAAAGTAAAAGGGAATATTAGAGAATCAATGACACAAATAGGTGGATAATATGAATGATTTTTCACATTTAGATAAATCCGGAAATGTTAGAATGGTTGATGTGACAGATAAAATTGAAACTTCAAGAACAGCTAGAGCTGAAGGAAAAATTTTTATGAAATCAAAAACGATTTCTGCTATATCTGACAATACAATTCCAAAAGGGAATGTACTAACAACAGCAAAAATAGCTGGAATTCAAGCCGCTAAAAAAACTTTTGAAATGATTCCAATGTGCCATCAGTTGAATTTGTCATTTGTGGATATTGAATTCAAAATTAATTCTGATTGTATTCAAATCAGTTCTATTGCTAAAACAAAAGATGCTACTGGTGTTGAAATGGAAGCATTATCTGCAGTATCTGTTGCTGCACTTACAATTTATGATATGTGCAAAGCATTGGACAAAACCATGATCATTGGTGAGACTAAACTTATTAAAAAAGTTGGTGGAAAATCTGATCATGTAATGAATTATCATCCTAAAGTAGGTGTTATTACTTTAAGTGATAGTGTAGCAAAGGGTAAATCTAAGGATCGTTCTGGTAAGATATTGGTTGACGGTTTTATAAAATCAGGCTGTACGGTAGAGCATCAAAAAGTTTTACCAGATGGGTCCAAAGTATTGGTTGAATTGATTAATGATTGGACTAATGAAGGCGTTGAATTAATAATTACTACTGGAGGGACTGGATTGGGGCCAAGAGATTTAACGATTGAAATATTAGATGAAATATTTGAATCTAAAATTCCAGGGATTGAGCAATCCTTGCATGCATATGGACGAAGTAAAGTAAAAACAGCCATGTTGTCCCGTTTAACAGCAGGTGTAATAAAGGGCTCTATTGTGATTTGCTTACCTGGTAGCCAAAGTGCAGTTAAAGATGCACTTAAAGTTCTTATTCCAACAATTTTCCATGCTTTTCATATGATGAAAGGTGAAAAGCATTGATAGAAAACTTTCTTCCAATTATTTTTTTTGTAGTTGCATTTATTTATTCTACAGTAGGACTAGGAGGCGCATCTTCATATACTGCTATAATGGCAATTATAGGCATAAATCACCAGATCATTCCAACTACATCTTTAGCGTTGAATATAACTGTAACTTTTTTTGGCATGATTAATTATTGGCGCAATGGATATGGAGGTTTGAAACTTGTGGGTCCGTTTTTAATTACATCTATTCCTATGGCGTATTTTGCTGGTTTAATGGATTTAAATGAAGATATTTTTCAGTATATTTTATTGCTAACCCTCGTATTTGTTGCTATACGAATTTACTTTGCTGATAGTTTAAGCTTTTCATTACAATTATCTTCATCAGAAAAATGGATTTTTACCATTGTATTAGGTTCAACGCTTGGTTTTATTGCAGGTGCGATAGGGATGGGTGGCGGAATTTATCTTGTGCCTTTGATTATTATGTTTGGTTTAGGCTCGGAAAAAGAAGCAGCCGCAGCTGGAACTATATTTATTTTTCTGAATTCTTTAGTTGGTTTTGTTGCCCGATTTCAATCTGGCACTTTTAACCTTGACTTTACATTACCTTTAATAGGAGTTGTAGCTATTGGTGGATTTTTGGGATCATACTTTGGTTCAGTGAAATATGATCCTAAAACAATACAAAAAGTGATGGGCATAATTATTATTATAGCTATCGTTTTATTAGCTCAAAGAATATTATGATATCAGTTAAAGAAGCAAAATCCATCATTCAAGAAAAAATTTTCCACTTAGAATCAGAAGTTGTCCCATTGGAGAAATCTAATGGTCGCATTCTCCATGAGGATATTATTGCGAAATTTTCATCACCTCGATTTAATAATTCTGCCATGGATGGTTTTGCTGTCCGATCATCAGATACAATTGGAGCATCAAAGCAAACCCCCATTAGTTTAAAAAATATTGGAATTAGTTCGGCAGGTGTACCTAGCGACCTAGTTATAAATAAAGGAGAATGTATTCAATGTATGACAGGCGCTAAAATACCGTCGGGGTCGGATGCAGTGATAATGGTGGAGGATACCGATGGTTTTTCAGATAATGATAATGTTCAAGTCATGATTGAAGCCCAGCCTGGAAAACATATTCGAGTAAAGGGAGAAGAAATTAATAAGGGCGATATTTTGATCCCTAATCGAACACCTATTACTGCTAGTGAAATTGGAATTTGTGCAACTTTTGGATATGGAGAGTTAAATGTATCAAAAAAACCAAAGATTGCCATTTTTGGTACTGGCAACGAATTGGTAGAGCCAGGTAATAATTTAAATGAGGGTGAAATATATAATTCTAATCTCTATGTTTTTTCAGATATAGTCGGAAACGCTGGGGGAGAAATTTTGATGCAAGATGTTCTTAAAGATAATAAAAAATATCTTAAATCATTCTTAACTGAGGCTTTGGAATCCTGTGATGTAGTAATTTCATCGGGAGGGGTGTCTATGGGACGCTTTGATTATGTGCGAGATGTTTTTATTGAGTTAGGTGTTGAGGAACATTTTTGGAAAGTTGCTCAAAAGCCAGGCAAACCACTTTTTTTTGGTTCGGGAAATAAAACTTTGATTTTTGGATTGCCAGGGAATCCGGTCTCATCATATATCGGATTTATGGTTTGGGTATGGCCTATATTGAATGAAATGATGGGCGGTAATACATTAAATCCAATTCAAGGTGAATTGATAGAATCTTTCCCAGTAGAAAATATAAAATATCGCTATTTGTTTGGCCAGGCATGGATAGAAAATGGAAAAATCCTATGTAAACCATCAAGAAAAATTGGTTCTCATATGCTTACATCTTCTTTAAATGCAAATTGTATTTTGGGGGCAGAGCCTAGTGACAAAAAATTGAATCCAGGAGATTTAATTTTGGTAAATATACTACCATGGAAGACCATAGAATGATTATTACTCCGAAAGAACTTAATCATCAAAAAAAAGATCTAATTATTGTAGATATTCGCCCTGCAAAGCAGCGCAATGAAATACCTTTAAATGGACTTAACTCTATTGTATGTGAAAATGGTGAGGTTTCCAATATCAAAGAAAAGAAAGTGTTAGTTTGTCAGTATGGCATTGTAACTGAAGGTCTAATCATAGAAGATAATTTACAAAATACTTTTAGCCTATTGGGTGGTGCTGAAGCCTGGAATGAGTTTGATAAGAATCAGAAAGATTTAAGCCAGTGGTCTAGGCAAACTGTATTACCTGAGGTTGGATTTGAAGGTCAAAGAAAAATATTGAATGCCAAAATTTCTATTGTTGGAATGGGTGGGTTAGGATGCCCCGCGTCCCAATCATTATTAGTTGCAGGTATTGGCTCATTACATTTGATTGACAACGATACAGTTTCCCTTTCTAATCTGCATCGGCAACCTTTATTTAACCCTGAAGATATTCATAATAAAAAGGTAATTGTTGCAAAAAATAAGTTGTCGAAACTAAACCCGAAAGTAAATATTAAAATTTCTGATACATTTCTAGATGAAAAAAATGCCTATTCATTACTTTCTGAGTCAGATGTAATTATTGATGCAACTGATAATATCCAATCGCGTCAGATTATTGATAAAATATCAAAGGAATTAAATATTCCAATGGTTTACGGAGCTCTCTATCGTTTTGAAGGGCAAGTATCTGTTTTTAATGTAGATGGGAGCCCAGGCTATTCTGAACTTTTCCCCGATTTACCTTCTGGAGGAGACTCTTGTATAGATGCCGGCGTTTTAGGTGTTCTTCCAGGAATTATTGGTAATATTCAGGCTTTAGAAACTTTAAAATTAATTATTGGAATCGAACCGATTTTAATTGGGAAAATTTTAATATATGACGGTATGAATCATACAGCTAAAACCATACGATTATGATTAAAGTAACCATCAAATGTTTTTCCCAAGTGAAATATGCTTTAGATAAAAATGAATTAATTCTTGAACTTGAGAATGGAACCAGTTCTTCTGATCTTGAAAAAATAATTCGTAAAAAAGCAAATGGAAAATTGGATGATATTTCACTTAGAATTGCCATTAATCAACAATATGTATCTGAAAATACTAAATTGAAAGATGACGACGAGGTGGCATTTATTCCACCGGTACAAGGTGGGTAAATGGTTAAGGTAGAAATAATTGATGATTCAATAATCCCCTTTATTTTTGATGATCATAGGAAGCAAGATGGTGCTGAATTAGTTTTTAATGGTCGTGTAAGAAATACTGAGCATGGTAAAGAAATAATTGCTTTAGAGTATGAACAGTATGAAGGTATGGCTGAATTAGAATTGGGAAAAATAGCTCAACTTACTTGTGAAAAATTTCCAATTAATGAACTGTATTGTAAGCATAGAGTAGGGAGAATCGGGGTTGGTGAAATAAGTTTGCATGTAGTCATTTTTTCTAAACATCGCAAAGAAGGTTTGGCAGCCATGAATTGGTTCATATCGGAACTGAAAAAGCTTGTTCCTATTTGGAAATGGGCTATTATGACTGATAATTCTCGTGTCCCTAGTGAATGTGAGCATTGAAATATGCTAAATTGCTGATCAACAATGTCGATATTTTCTAACCAATCCTTAGCAAATTTCCTTTTTTGGATATCACGAAAGAAATGGTTAGTAACAGCATTCTTTATAAGTATCAGTTTCTTTTATTTACCTACACCTGAAGGCTTGTCTTCAGAAGGGCATCGTACTCTTATCATAGTTTTAACTGCATTAATATTAATTATTTCAGAATCAATACCTTTGCCGGCTGTTGCCATATTGATTTTAATAATGGAAGTTATACTGGGTGTTGATACAGCTGATGGGGTGGCATCATCATTTATGAGCGATGCGGTATTTTTTATTATGGGTTCGCTTATGCTTGCAGTATCGATTGTTCATCAAGGCTTAGATAAAAGATTGGCATTGGCGATTATTAATATAACAGGAAATAAAACATGGAGAATAACATTTGGTTTTGTAGCAATATCGGCAATTATGTCATCATTTATTGGAGAGCATACTGTAGCGGCTATGATGCTTCCTGTGGCTTTATCCCTTATTCGAAATACAGGTTTAGATACAGGTAAGGCAACGCGATTATCTACATTATTGCTTTTCTCTATTGCTTATGGATGTGCAATTGGTTCCATCGGTACACCATCTGGAGGTGGCCGTAATGTGATTATGATTGGATATTTATCAGAGTTTGGTTTAGGAGAGATTTCATATTTAGAATGGATGAAGTATGCTTATCCTCTAATGCTCATTGAGATACCCATTGCTGCTGCAATTCTTTGGTTTACTTTTACTCCCAAACAAAAGATTATGGATTCCGCAGTTCGAAAATTAAAAGTTAGTGTAGCAAAATCAGGTAAATTAAATAA
>JAYZKF010000134.1:0-4420 GCA_036163755.1 Fidelibacterota bacterium | reverse complement strand
CTCAAGAGTAAAATCGTCATCAACTTCTTTCCCAATCATCGCTTGAGCAAAAGGTGAATGATAGGTTACAATCGTAGGAAAAAGGTCCAACTCAAATTCGATGGGGCCTAGCAGGTAATACTCTTCAGCTTCATCTTTCCCTTCTTCTATAACCTTGACCTTATTGCCAAATCCTACTTCATCAGTGTCAATTTCACCCTTCTCAATAAATCTGAAGGGAGCATGGGACTGCATTAGCTGTTTCTTATATACAATTAAACTCTGTTCTTCTCTGGCAGCATGGTATTCTGCGTTCTCCTTAAGGTCTCCATGGCCAGCTGCATCTCTAATTTTTAACGAAGTTTCTCTCTTTTTTTTATCAATAGCTTTCATTTCGGCTTCTAATGCGCGATATGTGTCTCTTAAAATCAAAGTTGCCATATTAAAAATCCTATTTTTAAAGTGTTTTACTAACTATTTCAATAAAACCATCTTTTTTGTTTTCACAAAATCACTAGTTCTAAGTTGATATAAATACATTCCTGCACTAACCTGTGCTCCATGGTTATTAGTACCATTCCAAGTGATTGAATGAAATCCAGCATTCATTTGAGATTTATCAATAGTTTTAACTTTTTGACCTAATAAATTAAATATAATAATTGATACATCTATTTCTTTAGGAAGGTCAAAACGAATAGTCGTATTGGGATTGAAAGGGTTTGGATAATTATCATGCAAGGCAAACTGTTTGGGAAAAATGTTCTTTTCTTCATCAATGGCAAGTACTGATTCACCGGAGAAAGATATACTAGGCCAAACACCAACTTGCGTTGCGTAGCCGGAATTATGATCTTCAACACTTCTATCAAAATCACCGTTCAAAACCAGCTTATCTCTACTGAAAAAATAAACGCTATCATCCCGAGAAAGCCCTGACAATGCAAAAGAATGTTCGCCAATAGAATCAATATATGCAGCAATGTCGATAGATATTTTCTCATTTGCTGAAATATTGAGAAAAGTATCAATTGGAGTCAAATCAGTTTTATCAACAACTCCAATGTTGCTACCATCAAATCTTTCATTCCATCCTTTAAAATTATATTTATATAGAACAATACCATCTTTTAAAGAAAATACCTTCCCTGGCGTTAGATTCATGTTCACTTTATAAGAATTATCGATTTCTATTGGAATATCAAATTTTAAAAAAGCATAATGGTCTTTAGAAACAAGAAGTTTTTGAAATTGCTGAGGAAGGTAGGTACTGTCCTGTATAGTTAAATCTAAAGAACGATCATTTAATGGATAAACTTGATCTCGAGCTGTAAATGTCCAACTATCACCTGCAACACCATCAACGGTCACTCTCCATGTATATTTACCTCCAGGCTTTAATTTTACAAACATAACATTATTAGGATATTGAAAAGTTTTTACCACATTTTGCCCTGGACCAGTGATTGCAACTGTAGCAGAGGTGCCACTATAATTTTCTTTCCAAGGATAATTCCATGCAAGACCATATTCTAAAGATACATTTTTGGCACCATCTCTAGGTATCGGAATAGATGGATAAGCAGTCCGAAATCCTGGAATCCAATAGACCGAATCGCCATACTCATAAGGACCGATATCAGGAGCATCTCCAACGTATTTTCTATTTTGTTTGCTGTAAGTTGAAGCATGATAGAAATTTTCATCCTGTCCATCATTAATTCCCTCAATAACTTTTCCAGCATCAATGAAAATCGATCCTTTTCTAGGCCTAAAATCGTAAGATTGAATACGGTCATTCTCAAATGGATCAGAGCCAAATATTGTGGTCAGCTGTTCAGGATGCCTATTTCTGTTGTCAAGCCATGGGTCTTCAAGCTCTAACTGTGGAAAAGACTGCGACCAATGACCTTCATTATTATCTATGGGGAATTGGCGACCATACCAAATTCCTGACTGATTTAATAAGAATTTAGGATCTGTTTTCTTAACGTTTGCTCCATTATCAGTTAACGCTTGATCTCCACAATCTTGTGAAGCGCAATTTAGCATTCTTCCAGCTATTGAATTATGAATATCCGTATTATGATTACCTTTCATATTTTGGACTTTCTTTTCAAACTCACTCGTACCGTAATCGCCGCAGTATTTATGAGCAGCAAGATTAATATCCGTATCCCAATTATCATAGGCCATCACGTGATAAATATTATGCTTATCTCCTTTTAACCTATATCCTCTTTTAGTTCCAAGTGAGACCACGTGATGGACAAGACCATATTGGCCTGCACATTCACCATCGAAACGAAGTCCATTGCGATTTGTGTTTAACATCCAGCTATACCTTGTCGTTGATCTCACAGCTAGTCCGGTTGCCCGACCAATACCTGAGCCATCCGTATTTTGATAGTGATTTTCTATCCACGCATACTCAACCAATGATCTTGATCCAGGTCCTATGTTACCTGATTTATTTTGGCGCATGGTTATATAGCGCCAGGTATCTGAAAAATAATTTTCATCTTTAGTGATATCTTGATTACAATTCTTGCAGTTGTCATTAACTTTTAAGTTCCAATATGCGTTTCCAAACCAACCATTGTATTCCGCGAGGATATTTTCATAAATGGGATATTTAATACCTTTAAAATGGAATATATATGCATCAACGACATATCTAAAAATCGTGTTGCGAACAGCGTTATGGTTACCATCTACCATCATATTTCCTCTTTTTCGCATGTCGATTCCACTCTTTACCATTTCACGATGCCTTAAGTCTGCTTCCCAGCTATGACTAAATCTAGAGTTTTTGATCGTGATGTAACTACCATGTCTGCTAAAAAAAGCGCTCGCATAAAAATGAAGGTTGTCAAATATTAAGTTATCTGAATGATGCAAATTCAGCGTATGGGTACGAACACGAACACGGACGTTTGATTCGTTAGGTATTTTTTGACCAGGGTAAATATAAAGTGTATTCGATTTTTTTTCAAAAGCCCACTCTTCCAAAGTATCTAAATTGGCTATTTGGCCAACTTCGTAAGAATAATTTAGGCTTTTATCTGCACCCGAACGGATCATTGGATATGGCCTTCCTCCACCACTATTTTTCCAAACGGTATTGGGTTCGGGGTTGTCTTTATTTCCTGTTGTTGGGTCAGTTGGATTTTTAAAATTGACAGGCATTGCTGGAATCATATAGCGATCATCCACAAAAACGCCATAAATAGTATCGATAAATGTTTTAGCTTTTTTGGATATTGCTCCCATATCTAATTCAGCCCTATAAACCGAATGACCGTTCAAATTAAAAGGCTCCCAATTAGCTTTAATTTCAACCGTCCCATCAATCATAGTTTTATCGTTTTCTCCCAGAATGTGCAACTTAGGTCCTTCAGTGTAGGGAGAGTGGTTGATGTAATCAGCAAAAGCTAAATCTGAATATCGACCCTCCTTAATTAAAATTGTTTGACCACCTTGAGCTGCTTCAAGCGCGCTTAGAAGATTGGGGTAAGGGCAGCCAGATGATCCATCTGGCTCAAGGCAGGAATCTGAAGAATAATCTTGCAAGATTTCTGCATGATCAATGGTGGCATGGTGCTCATTTGATGATCGATCTATTATTTTAAAATTCTCATTCGTATCCATATTGTAATATGCTATAAGGCCAGTTGCATTCGCATCGCTTAAGGTTTCCATATTTACTTTAATCTCTTCTTCTGTTCTGGCAACACTCCATATTCTGACTTCATCTAGTTTACCTCGAAAGCGAGCACCAATGAATTCAATAGGTATTGCATCAGGAACTCTACCTGACCAATTTGAAGTACTATCTACGCGTACACCGTCAATATACAATCTGGCTTTGTTTCCATCAAAAGTGAATGCAACATGATGCCATGTATTACTCTTTCTAACGTTTCTAGCCAACTTCATTCTGTATTTACCATCACTATAGAAACCATAAAATATTTCATTTTTGTTTAAAAACGTGATATTGGGAGAGGTTTCGTTATAATTACCTTTCCATTTCTTGTTGCCAATTATTTTTTGATGCAGTCCTTGACTGCTATCAGCAGTAAAGGTCATAGCCTCAAGTGTAAAAGTTGACCCTAATGTGGGGAAATCATTGGGAAGCGAGATGAGGTCTTTATTGACATAATCATAATTATTGTACCCGCCGTGCTTTGTATATCTATCGAACTTTGCATAATGATTAGTAACAGTGTATTCCTTGCTATTATCTACGATAATATCTTGGGAAAAGATAGAAGATAGAGTAACGCTAAAAAAAATTAAACAGGCCTTCTTTTTCATTTAATTTCCTTTTTGGTAATTCTGCGGAGGGGGAGGGATTCGAACCCCCGATGCCCCAAAGGACATGCTGGTTTTCAAGACCAGTGCAATCAGCCAGGCTCTGCCACCCCTCCGATAGTTA
>JAYZKF010000133.1:0-3250 GCA_036163755.1 Fidelibacterota bacterium | reverse complement strand
CAAATACTTCAGCGACAGTTACTATTTTCATATTATCTAAAATTTTATCTTCTGTTATAGAAACTGTATCAGTTACAATTAGTTGTTTAATTTTTGAATTTTTTATCCTATCTATAGCGGGACCTGATAATATTGCGTGTGTTGCAACAGCAGTCACGCTATTTGCTCCATTATCTATTGCTGTGCTAGCTGCATTAACTGTTGTACCAGCAGTATCTATCATATCATCTATTATCAATACATCTTTATCTTTTAAATCACCAATTAGATGAGCTATTTCAGCTTTGTTAGGAGCATAACGCCTTTTATCAATTAATGCAAAATGCATACCTAAACGCTTTGCATATGCTTGACTCATTCTAGCCGAACCTACATCAGGTGATAAAACTGCAGAATTTTTTGGGTCAAAATCCAAATCTTTAATTGCGTCCAGAAGAACCATTCGACTATATAAATGATCAAAAGGAATAGTTGCAAATCCTTGGATTTGCGTAGAATGTAGATCCATAGTTATAATTCGATCTGCTCCAGTTGCCGTAATCAAGTCTACCATAACGCGTGATGAAATAGGAACTCTAGGGTTATCTTTTCGATCTTGGCGACCATATCCAAAATAAGGAATAACAGCGGTTACAGTTTTAGCAGAAGCCCTAACTGCTGCATCAATAGTTAGCACTAATTCAATGATATTATCTCCAGGACTATTCGTAGGCTGAATAATAAATACATCATTCCCACGGATATTTTCTTCAAATTTTATCCATAATTCACCATCGGAAAAGGTTTTAATCGATAAGTTCCCTAAATCCTGGCCTAAAGACTTTGCAATTTTTTCTCCAAGCACTTGATTACTTCGACCGGAAAATATTTTTAGTTTTCTATCCATAATTGCTGGGGCGTAGGGACTCGAACCCCAACTGCCGGGACCAAAACCCGGTGTCCTACCATTAGACGACGCCCCAATACCAGTAATAGTATTGAGATTTAATCAATATGTGATTCTTTTAATTAATTTTGGTGGGCTCAGTGATTATTGTCGTATTTGAATTTTGGAAAACTAACTCTGCTCCTTTTGCAGAAGCCTCATCGTTAAAAATCCCATACACAGTCGAGCCACTACCCGACAGACTTGCAAATTTTGCACCAAGCTCAATAAGTTTGTATTTTATCAAGCCAACCTCTGGATATGCTGGAATCACAATATCTTCAAAATCATTCTCAAATAACTCAGGGGAAAAGTTTTTTTCACCTGAAAAGCTTGCGAAGTTAGCCAAAGTCTTCTCTGAATTCAATTGATTTTTTATTTGGGAATAAGCCCATTTAGTGCTAATCGAAATATTTGGCATTACTAACAAATAAAATCCGTTAAATGTTTTATCAATTGGTTTCAAAATTTCACCGATTCCTGTTCCTAGTTGAGTACCTCCATTAATAAAAAAGGGGACATCTGCTCCAATTTTTGCTGCAATTGATTCTAGTTCATTATTTGATAATCCTAAAGCAAATAATTTACATATCCCTTTCAATACTGAAGCTGCATTCGCAGAGCCTCCTCCTAAACCTGATCCTATCGGAACATTTTTTTTAATTGTTATTTTAACCCCATTTATATTTGGAAATCTTTTAATTAATTCATAATAAGATTTATAACATAAATTATTTTCCCCAGTTGGGACCTTTATTTCATCGCAAATTATATTACATCCATGATTAGTTTCATCAATAGTAATTACATCTCCAAATTTCAATTCTTGAAAAATTGTATTTATATTGTGGTAATCATCGCTTCTTTTTTCAAGAATTTGTAATCCAATATTTACTTTGCTGAATGAAGGGCAATCAATACCCATAATCAATGATCTAAAGTTGCTATAGCCTGCGTTGCTATGCCTTCCCCTTTGCCAATGTATCCCATATAATCTGTTGTCGTAGCTTTAATTGAAATTTGAGATTTATCAACGCTAATTCTTTCAGAAATATTTGATCTCATACTATCGATGTAACTTGATATATTTGGTTGTTGTAGAATAATTACGCAATCTATATGATTTATTTTAAACCCAGCCGATCGTACTTTTTCAACTGTTTGCTTAAGAAAAATCATGCTATCTGCATCCTTCCATTTATCATTGCTACTAGAAAAAAGTTGACCAATGTCTCCCATTGATGAGGCACCTAATATAGAATCAACAATCGCATGTATTAACACATCTCCATCTGAATGTCCAACTGAGCCAAATTCACTTGGAATCTCTATTCCTCCCAATATTAGCTTTGATTTCAAGGCTAATTTGTGAGCATCATATCCGATACCTGTTTTAATCATTGATTAATATAATTATAAATTGCTTTAGCAAAAATCCAATCTTCAGCTGTAGTAATTTTAATATTTAATGGAGATCCCTCAACAAATCCAATTTGATAACCAATTTTTTCTAATAAAGAGGCTTCATCGGTGCCACATATATTTTTAGATTTAGCAAATTGAAGTGCCTCAAGAAGCGGTAGTTTATAAAATATTTGAGGAGTTTGTGCACGCCAAATTTCTTTTCTTGGCAATGTTTCAACGATTTGGTTATCAAAAACTTTTTTTATCGTATCAAAAGATGGTAAAGCCAATATAACACCATCGTGATCATTAATTATTTCTAATGATTTTCTGATTAATTTCTCATTTACAAATGGCCTTACTGCATCATGAATACAAATCAAATCTGATGATTCATCAGTTTTTATTAAACCATTATATACAGATTCTTGTCTTGTTGCACCACCATTTACAACTTTTATTATTTTGGATGAACTCAATGATTTTATTTCATCTTCAAATGTATTTGAATCTTCTTCGGCTAAAACCACAATAATTTCATTTATAAGAGTTGAGTCTATAAAGGGCTGCATAGTAATAAATAATAAAGGTTTATCATATAGGGGTTCGATTTGTTTTCTTCCACCAAATCGCTCTCCGAGACCCGCAGCTGGTATAATTGCTGATATTCTAATCTAACAACCCCAATTAAATTATAAGCATAGCATCACCATAGCTCAAAAATCGATACTTATTCTTTTTTGCTTCACGATATGCTTTCATCACTAAATCACGATCGGCAAAAGCCGATACCATCATTAGCAATGTACTTTTTGGCTGATGAAAATTTGTAATCATACCATCAATCATTTTAAAATCATATGGTGGATAAATAAATTTATCTGTCCATCCTCTTTTTGGTGATACTTGAAATCCAGATAC
>JAYZKF010000132.1:0-2782 GCA_036163755.1 Fidelibacterota bacterium | reverse complement strand
AATCGTCTTCTCCTTAGTTTAATCCCATCATTTGTTGTTTTAAATTTTTTGGCAATTTCATTTTGCCCATTTTTTTCATCATTTTCTTCATTTCTGCAAATTGTTTTAAAAGCTGGTTAATCTCTTGAACTGGCCTTCCAGAACCTTTTGAAATTCTACTTCGTCTAGATCCATCAATTATTGAAGGATTCTTTCTTTCTGCTGGCGTCATAGAACTTATGATAGCATCCGTCCATGATAATTGCCTGTCATCTAAATCTAATCCTTTCATCATTTTTCGGTTCATTCCAGGCATCATTCCCACAATCTGGTTTAAAGGACCCATTTTTTTGAGCTGATCAAGTTGACTTCTGAAATCCTCAAGATCAAATGTTGCATCTTTAAGCTTTTTCTCAAGTTTCTTTGCTTCTGTTTCATCAACAATATCTTTTGCTTTTTCTACTAAAGATACAACATCACCAAATCCAAGTATTCTATCCGCGATTCTTTTTGGGTCGAACACTTCAAGCCCATCCATCTTTTCTGAAATACCAATAAATTTTATTGGCACACCCGTCACTTCAGCTATACTTACTGCCGCACCTCCACGAGCATCCCCATCTAACTTTGTTAGAATTGTCCCGGTCAAAGGTAAAGCGGCAGAAAAAGCATCAGCAGAATTAACTGCATCTTGACCGGTCATTCCATCCACAATAAATAGAATTTCAACGGGCTTAAGTGCTTCTGCAATATCTTGAATCTCCGTCATCATTTCTCCATCTACGTGGAGTCGACCAGCTGTATCCAATATAACCACATCTGCATTAGATGCTTTAGCTTCTTCAACTGCACTTTGACAAATAGCTACCGGATCTCCAGCACCTTGCTCAAAAACCGGTACGTCAATCGACTTACCCACCTGAACTAACTGTTCAATTGCTGCAGGTCGATAAACATCTGCAGCGGTAAGCAAAATTGATTTTCCCTGCTTTTTAAGCATTGCTGCTAATTTACCACAGGTTGTTGTTTTACCTGATCCTTGCAAACCTGCCATTAGGATCACCGCTGGCTTCTTTGAACCTAGATCAAGAGGTTTGGCTTTTCTTCCAAGCAAAGCGACCAATTCATCATGAATTATCTTAATAAACTGCTCACCAGGTTTTATTGATTTTAGGACTTTTGTCCCTTCGGCACGATCTTTTACACGACCTATAAATTCTTTCGCCACATTGAGATTAACATCTGAGTCCAAAAGGACACGTCTTATTTCTCTCGATGTCTGCTGAATATTAGAGTCGGTGATCTTACCCAAACCACGAAGGCTTTTGAAGATCGAATCAAACCGGTCTGCCAGTTGATTAAACATAATTTTTCGGCTCTATAAAAGCTTGGAAAATTAACCAACCTTTATTCAGTAAAACAATAAAGAAAGGTTTAGGCATATTACCGTATTTTTTACCATGGATTTTACTATTTCTGAAACTATAAGTGATGAATTACCTCTCATTGTGAAGATGAATCAGGAAGCGCTTCCTGCCGTCAGTAGTGTCAATATGAATGATATGAATCATTTTTTGTCTATTGTTGATTACTTCCACAGTTTAAAAATGGAAAATAAACTAATTGGATTCTTAATTGCGTTAACTCCTGGGAAAGAATATCATAGTGTTAACTATAAATGGTTTGAAAAAAGATATGATTCATTTATGTATGTTGATCGGATTGTTATTGATCCTTCTTATCAAGGCAATGGTCTTGGAAAAGCCTTTTATAATGATTTAGCGGATTTTTCTAAAAATAAGACTGATCGTATTACATGTGAAGTCAATATCAGACCAAAAAATGAAGGTTCAATGATTTTTCATGATAAATATGGATTTAACCAAATAGGTACTCAAACCACTGAAAATGGTAAAAAAGAAGTTTCCCTTATGGAATATATAATACCTTCAATTTGAAGGAATTATTTTAATAATATCATCTTTCTTGTCTTAACAAAATCCCTAGTCTGTAATTGATATAAGTAAACACCTGCACTAACTGGATCACCTAAATCATTTGTGGCATTCCACTTAATTGAATGGTGACCAGCTGATATATTTTGCATATTGAATGTTTTCACCTCTTGCCCTAGCATATTATAAATAATCACATTTACATCACTTAGCTCAGGCAAATCAAAGCGAAGCGTTGTTGAAGGATTAAATGGGTTTGGATAATTCTCATGAAGAGCAAATTCAGTGGGCATACCATTAGTTTCTGTTGATAGGAATTCATAACGGTTCACATATACCACCCTATCATCACCAGAAACTTTTACAGTATCGATACCATCAGTTGCTGAAACACTAAATCTTACGGTTACTCCATTACCTGGGGTTTGCTCAAAGACATTATTTAAAAACTCCCTACTACTAATCGGCAGCGTGGTTACGGTCGTATCATATATTTCTTCTGCTGGATAAGAACCAACTTTTGCATAAACTAAATAATGAATAGGATCTTCATCAAGATTGGTACTCGCACTCCACTGTAAAGTGTAATTATCATCAAGACTTGTTTTTGAGATATTCAATGTATCTAAAGCTTCGCCTATCCACACAAATCTTTCTGGGGAGATATTTTCCCAAGCAGTTACAGTGTCAACCATAGCTAAAGAACTTTTTTTGTGCCAACCTGGTGCTAATTGCCTTAAACCATCTGGATTTGATGTTGACTTAAACTTATCACCATTTTCATCGATCCTATGCTCAGGTTTAGGAGAAACAGTTTTTACATAATGATACCAGTACATACTTTCACC
>JAYZKF010000131.1:0-6344 GCA_036163755.1 Fidelibacterota bacterium | reverse complement strand
GCTTCACCCGCAATATCAGGTGTTCTCCAAGATAATAAACCAAGAGCAATAAGAGAGACTCCCATTGCTTGAGCTATAGTTTGTAATGCTGGTGTCATATTGAATCCAGCCATTCCTAAAAATGTTTCAGTTAATAAAAGGAAACTCAATCCATTTGCAAATAGTATACCTCCATTAACGCGAAAAATCATTTGTAAATTCATAAAAACTCCTTATTTATATTTCAAAGTTACAGATAATGATTAAAAAGTGTGAACTGCTTCATCATATTAAATTGTGAAAAATGATTCATTTAAGCAATATCATTTTCCTTGTTTTAACAAAGCCTTTGGCCTGTAACTGATATAAATAAACTCCGGCACTTACTGGAGAACCAAAATCATTTGTGGCATTCCAACGAATAGAATGATATCCCGCAGGTGTGTTTTTCATTTTAAAGGATTTTACTCTTTTCCCAAGTACATTATAAATCGTTAATCTAACATCACTTATCTCTGGTAGATCAAAGCGAAGAGTCGTCGTTGGGTTAAAGGGATTTGGATAGTTTTCATGTAGAGCAAAATCAGTGGGGACTCCTTTAGGGAGTTCATCATGTATTGCCAATTTATCTTGATCAAAATCAAATGAAAGATTTGGCCAAACTTTTTTGTCAGGGATATAAGGAAGTTCCAAATTTCTTGTTAGTGCAGTGGTCTCCAATACTGTTTCCGTACTGTAAAAAGACAGGCTATCTGTAGTATTCATCGTTTTCAGAGCGAGGGAGAACTCGCCGGTTGAACCAATAAATGCGCTTATATCTCTTGAAATGGTGGAATCGGCCGCAAGTGAATATAGTGTATCAATTGGAGTCAATAGGCTCTTGTCAACCAATCCAATATTCTTAATATTAAATGATTCATTCCAGCCCTTATAATCATACCGGTACAAGATAACCCCGCTATCTAAAGCATGTATCTTATTTGGAGTAAGATTTATGTCAATCTTATAGCTGCTGTCTATATATGAAGGAAAATCGAAACGCATGAAAGACATACTACTATTAGAGACTAATAAATTGCCGTTATTGATCTTTGGTTGGATTGTACTAAGGGTTGGATCAATCGAAAGATCATTTATCGGATATAGTTTATCTTTTGTGGTAAATGTCCAACTGCCACCGGAAACACCATCAACATAAACAGACCAGTGATAAGTTGCTCCAGGTTTTAAACTAACAAACATAACATTATTTGGATATTGAAAGGTCCTGGTTTCTGTCAAACCTGGACCACTGATTGCAACAAAAGCAGAAGTACCACTATAATCAGTTTTCCAAGGATAGTTCCAAGCCAGTCCATATTCTAACGATACATTTTTTGCTCCATCTCTAGGTATTGGTACCGATGGATGCTCGTAACGAAATCCAGGGATCCAATAAACAGAGTCACCGTATTCATACGGCCCAATATCAGGAGCTTCACCAATATATTTTCTATTTTGACCTGAGTATGAAGGTGGGTGATTAAATACTAAGTCTTGGCCATCATTAATACCTGGCACAATTTGTCCTGCATCAATTAGAGATGATCCTTTTCTTGGACGGAAATCATAATTTTGGACAGGATCATCTTTCCAAGGGTTTTCACCAAAAAGATAATCGAGCTGTTCATCTGATCTTCCGCGACTTTCAATAAAAGGGTCTTCCATTTCTAATTGGACAAAAGAATGAGAAAGCTTTCTATTATCTATAGGAAAGGATCTACCATACCAAATACCTGATTCTTTAATTAGAAATTCTGGATTGTCTAAAATCTTGACCGGTTCTGACCCTGTTACATAAGGGTCACCGCAGTCTGGAGAATTGCACTCAAATGACCAACCAGTAACAACATTTTTTACTTCCGTATTTATATTCCCTTTATTATTGAATTGGTCTCTACCAGAAAAATTGCTCATCAAACTATCTCTCTCGGCACTGCCATGTACACCACAATACTTTATTTTGGTTAATGAAATATTATGTGAATCAGTATCGTATCCCGTGATATTATATATTTTGTGTCTATCTCCTTTTAATCTATATCCTCTTTTCTGACCAGCCGATACCATGTTATGTACTATAGCATCATGACCTGCACACCAACTATCAAATCGCATACCATTTGTATTTGTATTTAAAAGCCAGCTAAAGCGTGTCGTGGATTTGACTGTAACACCAGTCGTTCTTTGAATACCACCAGCATCAGTTCGCATATACTGATTTTCGATTCGAATATATTCCATTAATCCTCTCCATCCAGGATTAAGACCTCCTAATCTAGTGGTATTCATCGTGACATAGCGCCATGTGCTGGGAGCAAATTCATTATCATTTAATACATCTTCGTATTTTTTTGTTATGTAATTATTTCCTGTGCTGGGAGAAAATGTGGTATTAACAAACCAGTCATTGTAGCGAAGCAAAACATTCTCCACTACTGGATACTTGATACCCAACATTTTAAAAGGATGCCCATCAACAACATATTGAAAAATACAGTTTCTAATAGTATTATAATAAGCAGCATGAAAAACATTTCCCCTCCAGTTCCAATATAAGCCAAGTTCATCATGTCTTAAGTCAGGCTCCCAACTATGAGAAAATTTTGAATCTTCAATAGTAATATAATCGGAGTGATCGAAATAAATAGCACCCGCATAAAAATGAATATTTTTAAAAATAAATCCGGGTGAATATGCAAAATTGAGAAGATTGGATCGGACCCGTACCTTAACATTTGTTGGCGTTGGTGTATTTTTCCCAGGGTATATATAAAGTGAGTTTGTTTCAGGAACAAATGACCATTCTTCTAGCGTATCTAAATTTGCGATATCCCCCGGTGTATATAAAGGCATTGTTCTCTTTTCGTATTCATAGGGAGCAGTATACTGTAAGGACCAAATTGTTCCTGGCTCAGGATTATCTTGATTCCCAGTGGTTGAATCAGTTGGATTTTTAAAATTAACAGGCATAGCTGGTATCATATATCTATCATCAACCCATACACCATAAATACTATCAATCTTAATTCCCGCTTGCATGGAGATATCATGCATATCCAGTACGGCTTTATATACACTATGTCCATTAATACTAGAAAGCTGCCATTCAGCTTTTGCTGTTACAGTTCCATCAAAAACAACATTCTTATTATCTCCTTCAACAGTAATTCTTGATCCCCCTGCCTCATAAGAATCATTTAGATTATCCCAAAATAGCAATTCAGAATATCTTCCTTCTTTAATCAGAATCCTATCTCCTGCCTTTACATCATATAAAGCATCATTAACCGTTGGATAAGGACAATCATAGCTACCATCAGGAGATGGGCAATTATTGGAATAATATCTTTGTAAAATTTCTGCATCCTGAATAGTTGCATGATTTTGGTTTGAAGTTCGATCGATAAGTTTCCAATCAGCATCTGTATCCATAGGATAATAAGCAACCAAACCGTTTTCATTGCCATCCAAAGTGTCATTCATTGTAGACTGAATTTCAGCCTTGGATCTAACAATGTTCCATACGCGAACCTCATCAATCTTTCCAAGCAATCTATTTCCCAAGATAGAAATAGGCTGTTGAATTGGGGTCGTATTCTTAGCTATATCAGTACTATCAACTATGATTCCATCTACAAATAATCTAGAAAATGTTCCATCAAAAGAATAGGCAATGTGGTGCCATGCATTATCGGTTCTTATGTTCATTACCGTTCGTCTTTTATGCTCAGAACCAGTACCAAAACCATATCTAATTGATAAATCGCCATTCAATGTGATCATGGGTGGGCTATCTACAGGGCTATGAGCTGGATTTGAATCATCACCAATAATGGTCTTATGGGCTGGAATACTTCTACTATAAACCCACGCTTCTAAAGTAAAGGTATTGCCCAATACAGGAAAGGTTTTAGGTAGTAAGATGCGATCGGTAGGATACTTTGATTCATAACCAGTAATGCCGCCATGATAATCAAAACGATCAAATTTAGCATAATTATCCGTTTGATAATTTTGAGTTGAGTTTTGATCAACAATTAAATCTTGAGCAAATATGATTGATATTATTATTTGTGATAGTAAAATGATTTTTTTCATTTATACAGTCTCCAAGATTCCCTACATCTGGAAGAAACGATCGATTTTAAGAAACAATGAATTAGATTTTGATGGGCTCCAATTTCCATCTTGATAGGAGTAATAGTTATTGTCATTCAAATTGTAGACAGCATAAATCAAACTACCCGGTAAATATTCCCACCTAAATACAAAAGTCCCCACATGATTATCAATCTTAAAATCTTTATCTTTAGTGTAATTATAGGGTTCTAAATCAAATGATTTTTCTCTTACTAATCGACTATAATCTTTATAGTCCATATGAACTTTGAATGGTTGATAATATGCCTCAAAAGTCATTTTAGAAGAAAATGCAACATTTAGTCGAAATTCCATATTCGTTTGTTTTCGTAAAACATTAGAATATATAATGTTAGGGCCTTTTTCATCTTCAACTATTCCAACCCACTGCATAGAGCCTGGCCTATTCTCACTAGAAAATTCCATAGAAAAATTTATATAATCTGTGGGCTGTAATATTATATCCAAACCATATCTTCTACCAAGACCTCTTAAGCTCCCTCTATCAAAATTAAGTCGAGGTCTTAACATAACTTTTTTGCGGCGATCTGTTCGAAACCAAAAATTAATTGACTCCCAAGCTTCATCTTTAATAATTACTGCTCGTGAGTCTCGATAAATATCATCATCTTCAAAAGTTTCAGCAGCAGCAGAAATATCCCAACCCATTCCCCAATAATTGAAAAAATCATTATCCTGTTCTAACTCAATATTTTTCCTTGTTATCAATGCTTCCCCTCTATCATCTTTTCCACGGCCCCCAGTATTAAGTTTTATTTCTAAACGTTGAGTTAAAAAAATTCCTTTTGGAAAATCACGACGAATCACGCCTCTTAGCCCAGAGTACCAATTGTTATTTTTTTCTTGATAACCCATATCGCTTACATCAAAATGTTTATTTTTATAACCGCTCCACCAACTGATCTCCCACCAAACTGGATCTCGATAGCTTAAAAGAAAACGACCAGCATGGCCAGGCTGATCAGATGTTATCGAATTTGCAAACTGCCCAGTGAATGATAATTTATTTTCCATCAATTTTAAACTCCAGTCAGCATTAAATACTGTGGCCTGTGTTGTTTCATTTTTTCGATGGAGATCTGTTGCCATAAAACCAATGGTTGAAAGATCATTGATGACTGGCTTTTCAACTCGTCCAACAAAATAATTTGTATAGGGTTCAATCATAAATTTCTTTCTTTGAATATTCCCATCAATCTCATCCTCGACAGTTCCATATTCTTGATCAGTGATGGCATTGATTAAACCATATTTTAATCCTGATGAAGTTTCACCTAGAATTTTAGCTGCACCAATTATTGTTGTTTCATTTGGCCTATCTATAATTGAGCCTGATTCTGGTTTATAATATCCAGGCCTTCTACCAATTCGTCTTGAATTAAAAAGGTTGAGCCTACTTTTAAAAAAATTTGCTCCTTGAACAAAAAAGGGCCTTCTTTCATTTAATCGAGTCTCAAATGCTGATAAGTTAAGAACTGAAGGATCGGCTTCAACTTGGCCAAAATCCGGGTTAAAAGTCATATTGAGCGTTGTATTAGAATTCAAATTATATCGTGTATCTAGACCAATATTTTCAATACTTTCATTTTCATTTGTCTTAGTCTGTCCCGCTAACAGATACGGCACTAACTCAACATTATTAGGTTGAGGAATATTTTCAATCCCTTTTAAAATACCAAAGTGAGGTACAATCCCTCTAACCCCTTTAGCGCGACCCGGCCAATTAACTTCTTCTTGCTTTTCAAAATGTGCTCTTTGGAATGTTACCCCCCACTCCTGGACCTTTGTTTTGCTGTATTGAAAGACATTAAATGGAACTCTTACCTCTACAGACCATCCTTGATCATTAAATTGTACTTTACTATCCCAAACTGCATTCCATGTGCCATCAAATCCACCATATCCATCTCCAGAAATAGCAACATCAACCTGTACTTCAGCTGCATTAACAGCAAACCAATATCCTGTTTTATCATCATTCCTCGAGTCAATCCCAAAACCTACCCAATCTGAATTAAATTCAAAGCCAGCCATCCAGTCATCTCGACGAGTCCTTCGAGCCATTATTTTATCAGGATTTGGATCAATATTGTTATAAGCTATATATAAATTATCATCGTCATATAAAACTCTTACTTCTGTCTCAATAGTGGGTGCTTCTA
>JAYZKF010000130.1:0-2521 GCA_036163755.1 Fidelibacterota bacterium | reverse complement strand
ACTGAATTTTTGTGGCAAGAAGGTCATACAGCTCATGCAACTGCAGAAGAGGCTCAAAAAGAAACATTATTAATATTAGAGCTTTATCGTCGCTTAGCAGAAGATTATTTGGCAATGCCAGTTTATACGGGCCTCAAATCTGAATCTGAAAAATTTGCAGGTGCAGATCTTACTTATTGTATTGAAGCAATGATGGGTGATAAAAGAGCTTTGCAAGCAGGAACATCGCATAATTTAGGGCAAAATTTTGCAAAGGCATTTGATGTCACATTTCAAAACAAAGACAATATTGAAGAGATGGTTTATGCGACTAGCTGGGGTATCAGCACACGATTAGTTGGTGGAGTTATTATGACTCACGGTGATGATAAAGGTCTTCAACTCCCACCAAAAATTGCTCCACATCAGGTGGTTGTGATTCCTATTTATCGAGATGATAAAGATCAGGAATCAGTGAAAAATTACCTCAATAATATTATTCCAAAACTTAAAGCAAAAGGTATTCGAGTTCATGAAGATTGGCGAAAAGGCAGTCCTGGGTTCAAATTTAATGAATGGGAGATGAAAGGAGCCCCACTTCGTCTAGAAGTTGGACCTAAAGATATTGAAAATGATAGCATTATACTTGCTAGAAGGGATAATTCTAAAAAACAGACTGTTCAAAAAGATTCCATAGTAGAAACTGTTTCATCTTTATTAGATGATATTCAAACTAATCTTTTTGATAAAGCAAAAAACTTTAGGGATTCAAATACACATACAGTTTCTAATTATGATGAATTCAAAGAAGTTATTAATTCAAAAGGTGGATTTATAAAATGTGGATGGGATGGGACATCTAAAACAGAGAATACAATTAAAAACGATACCAAAGCTACAATCAGAGTTATACCAACTAATGAGAGTCCAAAAGGTTTAAAATGTGTTTATTCAGGGAAAGATGCAAAACATGAAGTTATTTTTGCAAAAGCTTATTAAGCTAAATATTCTAATACCTTAATCAATGATTATAAACTCGGATGCTATTGTCCTCAAGCGATTCCCCTATGGAGAAAGTAGTATTATTTGCCGATGTTTTGTAAAGGAGATAGGTAAAACTAGTTTTATTGTACATGGCGCACATAGAAAAAAGTCTTCTAAAGCTGCATATTTCCAACCAGGGAATTGTATAAATATTATTTTTTATTATAAAGATAATAGAAACCTTCAAACTATATCTAAAACTTCATTTTCAAAAAACTGGATTCACATACAAAATGATTTAAAGAAAATAGCATATACCATGGCTGTAATTGAATTAACAGATAAATGTATTTCTGAGAATGATGAGCATAAAGATTTATTTATTATTTTGTTGAATGTATTAGAAAAAATTGAAAATGAACCCTCACAATTAAATTTGATATATTGGTATTACCAATATCAATTACTTGAAAAATTAGGTTTTAAGCCAGATTTTGATCAATCTGAATTAGACTTTATACCCTTACCTAATCCATACAAGAGCACTAATGCCAAAATGGTTTTTGGATGTTTTGAAAATGGAGAAATGGGTATAAATAAAAACATTTCACTTTTAAAAAATGATAGAAAAATAATAAGTAATTATTTAAATACTTGCTTAGGTATACATTTTTCTGAATTAAAAAATATTAAATCTCTAAAAGTTCTTAATTCATTATTGAATTAAGAACATCATTATAAATGAATAAGTTTTAGTAGTTATATTCCCCGTATAAAATAATAATCCAGAAAACAATATTTTATGAGATATCAATTTCAATCAGAACAGGGTAATTTAAACTTTAAGCCTCAGTACTTTACTGAAGCTATTAGAGTTTTGATATCAATAAATGTACTATTATTTATATTTAGATATATTTCAATAGACAGGTTTGACTTAGCTCAAGTCTTTGGTTTATCATCGAGCGATGTTTGGCCAATGATTTGGCAGCCATTAACGTATATGTTTATTCATGGTGATTTTTTTCACCTCTTTATGAATATGTTTGTATTATGGATGTTTGGTTCTGAAATGGAATCAATATGGGGAAGCCGAGGATTTTTAAAATATTATTTTATTACTGGCATTGGCTCAGGCACAATTTGGCTTTTACTTAACATAGGAAACCCTTTTTCAGTATTGATTGGCGCAAGCGGTGCAATTTACGGTGTGCTATTAGCCTATGGTTTAATGTTCCCAAATAGAAAGGTATTGATATATTTTCTTTTCCCAATTAAAGTAAAATATTTTGTTCTATTATTAGGAATTATTGCGTTTGTTTCTTCAATTGGCGATACTGGATCAAATATTAGTCATTTAACACATTTATCTGGAATGTTAATTGGATTTATATATTTGAAATCACCTGCCAATATGTCAAAGGCTATCCGTTTGTTTAATTCTATTTTGTTTGAAGTAAGATCTAGAAGAGAAGAAAAAAAACAAGCAAAGCAGTATATTACAAAAAGAAATATTGATCGATTATTAGATAAAATTAATGATGTAGGATATGACGGA
>JAYZKF010000129.1:0-12513 GCA_036163755.1 Fidelibacterota bacterium | reverse complement strand
AATAATCGAGAGCTCTTCGCTCAGCATTTTATTTACAGCAGATTCATATTCGTTCCAGAATGATGTTTCACCCCAATTCAAAAAAGGTGTTCGCTCTAACCATTTTTCCATTAGTAAAAATAAGTTGTTACCTTTCTCAGTAGATTCAACTTCTCTACTATCTTCCTTATTTAGAAAAGATTTATAATTTGAGTTGCCATAGGTAAATCGTTTTTTTTGATCTAAGCCTAACTTATTTTCAATTAATCTAAATTGTTTGCTCTGAAAACCAGATGCTGGAACTAAAAAATCTCTAAAGTCAAGAAAATCCATAGGAGTCATAGTTTCAAGCACTCCAACTTGATCAATTAATATCTTTTGTATTTCTATTATTCTTTCAAGTCTAGATACAGCAGTACCTATATTAGATTCATTAATATCCTTCTTAGAAAAGATATCGATGATAGAGTTTAATTCATAAATAATTTGTTTGAACCACAACTCATAGACTTGATGAATAACAATAAATAACATTTCATCATGTGCATGCTTCCCGCGCTTAGCACTATTGGGATGTTGACTATTAAGTATTCTATCTAACTCTAAATAGTCTTGATAATATTCTGGTTTTTTAGGGTCTTTCTTAGTCATAATTATTATCCATTAATTTAAATATAAATATCCTTGATGGCGCTGCATCTAAGACCATTGGTGGTATTTCTATTGTCATAAGGTAAGAGCCATCTTTGATTTTATCATCAATATATGCCATTTCGGTAATTGTTTTTTTATAAGGTGGTTTTTTTTCAAAAAATAAATGATGATTTCCTAATATGCCGCCATCGTCATAACGATCAATTGTTGGTGTATCTACAACTAAATGTCTAATTCCAAGATCATTTATATATTCAATTGCATTCGAAGAGAAAAACGGTGTATTTGAAGCATTATATCTTTTATTCATCTTTGAAATTGAATTAGGTCTTGTTCTTATAATTAATCCCAATGATTTTGGAGGAATTTTTCCAATAATCATTTCACGGGTAATCAACATATCTTTATCATCTATTGAGCAATGATAGTCTTCTTTAGATTCTGTAGATTGGATTGGAGAAACTGTAATTAATTTTGTGTAATAATATTCGTGCTTTAATACATCATTAATTGATATTGGATTTGATAAGATATGTCCAGCGCATTCTGTATGTGTACCTGTGCAGTGTATATTTTGCTCGATATTTACAACCTTACATCCTTTCCCTTTAGATATTTCACCTATAAATCCATCTTGTTGCATTGAATGCGATTTTCCTTGAGGAGAATTATAAAAGTTTGGCTGATCGCCATTATAATTATAAGGTATCGATATACAAATACCTAAACCTTGGTCAATTGAATAAGAATTGTTTTTATCTTTTATCAGTATTTTCATGCAATGGGTGTATTTCCATTTGAAAAATAGGACAAAAGAAATTAATTACAATGAAGAATTAGTTGATGCCTCTGCTGCTTCAATTGTGTTTTCTACTAGCATAGCTATTGTCATGGGACCAACGCCTCCTGGTACTGGTGTAATTGCACCTACATGGCCTATTAGAGTTTTATAATCAGCATCTCCTACAAGTTTATATCCACCTGTAGATTGGTCTGGGATTCTATTAATTCCTACATCAATGACTACAACTCCAGGTTTAACATTCTCATTGGTTAAATATTGAGGTGATCCTAATGCGAGTATTATGACATCGGCAATCTGAGTATGATTAAATATACTATTTGTACCTGAATGACATAATGTAGTTGTTGAGTTACTATACTTCTTTTTCATGCTTGTTAAGATAGAGATTGGACGTCCAACAATATTGCTCCTACCAATTACCACCGTATGTTTTCCAGATAAATCGATATCATAGTATTCTAGAATTCGCATAATTCCTTTAGGTGTACATGGTATAAACTTTGGCTTACCTGAAGCTAAGCATCCAACATTATAGGGATGAAATCCATCAACATCCTTATTGGGAGCAATTGTATTAATTATTAGTTCATCATCTATGTGATTTGGTAATGGCAATTGTACTAAAATACCATGGTAACGATCATCTTCATTCAATTGCATTATTTTAGAAATAAGTTCATCTTGAGATATTGAATCTGACATCTTTAATGTTTCTGAAAATAGACCTAATTCGTCGAATTTTTTAGCTTTGCTATTGACATAAACTGCTGATGCTGGATTTTCGCCAACTAAGATTACAGCTAATCCAGGAATAATATTTTCTGATTTTAATTTATCAATTCTTGACTGAATTGATGTATATACTGAAGAACTAACCTCTTTACCGGATAGTATCTTTGTTTGCATTTTTATATTTTATAGTTATTGCTGAATAGCTTCTTCAACAACTTCAATTAATGATGAAACTTTTCTCTCTACTTCATTATTACTTTTCTCATGATTTCTCTTTTGAGCAAATAAATCATCAGAGATATTCATTGCTGCTAATATTGCAATTTTAGCAGGAACTTGTGGCGTTGATAATTCCTCTTGAACTTCACGCATCTTTTCATCAACGTATTCAGCTATATTTTTTATATAAGTAGCATCAGCTGGTGCTTTAATTGTGTATTCTTGACCATAAATGGTCACCTTTACAAAGTTTTCATTTCCATCCATAGTATTACTCTTTTTATTTACCTTAATTTAGCACTGTATTTACTAGAAATCACTTTTATAATTTCATTAATAACGAAATTTACATCTTTATCTTCAAGTGTTTTAGTAGGAGACTGAAAAATCAAATTAATTGTTACCGATTTTTTATTTTCACCTAACGATTTATGCCTAAAAATATTTGATGGTTCAACAGATTTTAATATATCCTTTCCATTGTGAGCTATAGTAGATATCAAATCTCCGATTAATATATTTTCATCCAATACAAAATTTAAATCTCTTTCAACAACAGGATAAGAAACAATATGGCTAAATGATGGAGTTATGTCAGTAAAATTAGAAAGAATATCAAGATCAAATTGAAAACCAAAAGTATCATTGATATCCAAATGCATTTTATTAATAAACATTGGGTTTATTTTTCCAATATATCCAATAATACTATTATCTGACTTTATAGAATATGTGTTTATTAGGCCTATTTTTTTATCGTTTGATTGATTATAAACTATGTTTGGAATTGTTAATCTGTTTAAAAGCGTACTGATAGAACCTTTTAAAACAGAAAAATTAAACTTTCTTCCTTTTTGTCTATGAATTGATGGCTGATTTAAGCTACCGTGCACAACGCCAGACAAAACTAAGCTTTCTTTAATTCCTTTCAATCCTGGTTTATCTTGATGAAAAATGTTTCCCCATTCAAAAATCATCATATTTGGATGGTTATTTTTGTAGTTAAAATCTATGGTTTCTAGTAATCCTGGAAATAAACTATTTCTTAGATGACTCATTTTGTCAGATAAAGGATTCATAATTTCAACAGATTTTGTTTTTAACAATGATACAATATTCTCCGGTTGCAGTGAATTGTTAAATACTTGTGAAAATCCAAGCCCAGTCATCATTGAAATAATTTTGTCCAAATAATTATGAGGATCTGGCTCATTTGAATTCATTATGCTTTGATAATGATACTTTGATGCGATTTTATCATAGCCATAAAAGCGAACTACTTCTTCTATTAAATCAACCTCCCTTTCTAGATCTGGCCTCCATGATGGAACAGTGCAATTCCATTTGTTTTTTGCTGTACTAATAACTTTGCAACCAATCTTTGTTAAAATATCATTTATAAATTTATCTTTAATAATAATTCCAGATAAAATATCTAGCTTTTCTCGAGTTAATGTAATTTTGGGTGTTAGCAATTTTTTTGGGTATGGATCGACTAAGCCAGGTACCCATTCTCCTATTGATAGTTCTTCTATGAGTTTTATTACTCTCCAAAAAGCTATTTCCGAAGCATTTGGATCTGCGCCTCTTTCAAAACGTTTAGAAGCATCAGTTGACATCCCAAGCGACTTTGCGCTCTTTCTTATAGTTGCAGCATTAAAATATGCGCTTTCAATCAATATTGTTTTTGTTTCATCAGAAACTGCACTTTCTAAGCCGCCCATAATACCTGCGAGAGCCAATGGAGTAGAACCATTCGTAATTAATAATTCATTTGGTGAGACGCTCCGTTTAATCTCATCTAATGTAGAAAGAGACTCGCCTTTTTTACCTTTTCGTATAAGTATTTCTTTAGAATTTATTTTATCATAATCAAAAATATGTGTTGGCTGACCAAGTTCCATCATTACATAATTTGATATATCAACCAAGTTATTTATACTTCTTTGCCCAATTGATTCCAACCTATCTATTAGCCAATCAGGCGATGGCCCTACTTTGACATTTTTTACGATACCGGCAATATATCTAGGGCAATCATCAGCATTCTCAAAATTTATAGATATATATTTTTTAGCTTGATTATTTTTATAAGAGATTGGTTCAGCATTGAGTGTTTTTAGAGGCTTATTTAATTTTACTGATAAATCACGAGCCACGCCTAAATGAGAGAAACAATCTGGCCGATTTGGTGTTATATCCAAATCTATGGTCTCATTTAATGATTTCATATAATCTTTAAATTTAGTTCCAGGCTTAGCTTTTTGACTTAAAACCATTATGCCTTCATGGTCATCAGAAATTTCTAATTCTTTCTCAGAACAAATCATTCCTTCACTTGTTTCACCCCTAATCTTGGCTTTCGATAAAACTAAATTACCTGGTAAGATTGTTCCCACTGGTGCAAATGCTACTTTTTGGTCTTTACTTACATTTGGAGCACCACAAACTACTGAAAATATTTTTTTACCATCGGAAACTTCACAAATACTTAATCTATCTGCATTTGGATGTTTAGAACATTTTTTAACTTCACCTACTATTACTCCATTAATGTTTGAACTATTATCTATACATTCTGCCTCTAGGCCTAACATTGTGAGGGTATCAGCAATTTTTTCACTTGATTGTGAAAAATTTATAAACTCTTTTAACCATTCTATTGAAATTTTCATCAGAATTGTTCCAAAAATCTCATATCACCCTGATATAGCAGTCGAATATCATCTATTCCATATTTTAGCATACAAATTCGTTCTATACCCATTCCAAACGCAAATCCATGCCATATCTCAGGGTCTATATCAACTGATTTAAAAACTTCTGGATCAACCATGCCTGAGCCAAGGATCTCTAGCCATTGACCTCTTTTTTCACTCCAAATATCCACTTCTGCACTAGGCTCCGTGAAAGGGAAGAAACTGGGCCTAAACCTCATTTTTGTTTTTTCGCCGAACATACGTTTAACAAAATATTCTAGAATCCCTTTATGATCAGCAAATGAAACATTTTTATCAACATAAATACCTTCAACTTGATGAAATAGGCAATAGCTTTTAAAACTTATTGCTTCATTCCTATAAACTCTACCAGGGACTATATATCTAAGAGGTGGATTTTGATTTTCCATTAAATGTATCTGAACATTTGATGTATGAGTTCTTAACATTGTATCAGAGTCTATAAAAAATGTATCCTGCATATCTCTTGCTGGGTGTTCTGGAGGAAAGTTCAAAGCTCCAAAATTATGAAAATCATCATCAACTTCTGGGCCATATGCGATTGAAAAACCAACATTCATAAAAATCGATTTGATATCATTCATGGTTTGTTGCAATGGATGAATCCGTCCAGTTGGAAATTTCAAACCAGGCAATGTAAGGTCTTCTTGAATATTATCTAGTTCAGAAGAATCATTAACAACTGATGAAAAGCTTTTACTTATTTCATTTTTAAGCTGATTTAAACTTTTCCCAATTTCTGGACGATCTTTATTCGAGACATCTTTTAGTTGATTAAAAAGATCTGCAACAATTCCTTTTCGACCTAAATACTTTATATATAGTGATTCAATAGATTTTGAATCGCTTGGAAAGGGATCAGAATCGGTTCGAAAATTATCTCGAACCGATTCAATTGATTCCTTTAAGTTCATCAACTACTAATAGCCTTAGCCAATTGCGCAAAAGCATCAGGTTCATTCATTGCCATATCAGCTAATACTTTACGATCTAATTGAATTCCTTTTGCTTTTATCTTAGAGATAAACTGTGAATAGGAAAGGCCATGTTGCCGCGCTGCTGCATTTATACGAATAATCCAAAGTCGTCTAAATTGACGTTTCTTTTGTCTTCTATCTCTATAAGCGTATAATCCAGCTTTTTCAACTGCATCTTTAGCAGTTTTATAATTGCGGCTCCGGGCACCATAGTAGCCTTTGGCCTGCTTCACTATTTTCCGATGTCTTCTGTGTCTTGGCACAGAACTGTTTGCTCTGGGCATTATTTTCTCCTATATCATCGAGCAATCATCCGACGTACGCGCTTTTCTTCTGATGCATCTACTATATCTGGTTGACGCATCTTTCGTTTTGCACTTTTGCTACGACGAATGAGCATGTGACTATGGTTTGCTTTGTTTCGTTTTATTTTACCAGTACCTGTTAAACGAAATCGTTTAGCGGCACTGCGTCTTGTTTTTTGCTTGGGCATTGACTTACTCCTACTTTCCAGTCAAAACGATCGTTTGTCTACGACCTTCCAATTCTCCATGCTTTTCAACTTCAGCAATGTCTGAAAGCATTTCTATAACTCTATTTAAAACATCTACACCTAAATCAGTTCTAGACATTTCTCTACCTCTAAACATTAGGGTTACCTTTAATTTGCATCCATCTTCTAAAAATTTTCTACCCCGACTTACTTTAGTTTCTAAATCATGATCATCAATTCTTGGCCGAACGCGCATTTCTTTAATTTTTACAACATGCTGCTTTTTCTTACTCGCCTGCGCCTTCTTTTTTTCTTCATATTTCAATTTACCATAATTCAATATTTTTGCAACAGGTGGGTTGACATTTGAAGCGACTTCTATCAAATCTAACCCAACATCTTTTGCTCGTTCAATGGCATCATCTAATTTGAGAACTCCTAATTGTTCACCATTTTCAGATATTAATCTTACTTCATCAGCCTTTATGGCCTCATTCATTTTGATCTTATTAACTTTCGCGATAAGGTAGACTCCTTTTGTTTATTTCATCTGTAAAGCGCTCAATCAAACTATTTAACTCAACAGTCTCTTGTTCTTTAACAAATCTTCTCCGAACAGTGACAGTTTTATTTCCAGCTTCTTTTTCACCTAAAATTAACATTACTGGAATTTTACTAATTTCAGCTTGACGTATCTTAGCGCTGATTTTATCAGGGCGATTATCAAGTTTAACTCGCATCCCGACGTCTTTAAATTTACTTTCAATTATTTGTGCATAAGCATGAGTTTTTTCAGAAACTGGTAAAATCATAATTTGCGTTGGTGAAAGCCATAATGGAAAGTCACCACCGTAATGTTCAATTAAAAACCCAATAAATCTCTCATGTGTACTTAATGGAGCCCTATGAATGCATAAAGGAGTTTGGCTTTGTCCTTTTTCATCTGTAAAAGAGAGACCAAATCGTTTTGGAATTGCAAAATCTACTTGATTCGTTGCTAAAGTAAACTCTTTTCCTATTGCACTCCAAACTTGAACATCTATTTTTGGCCCATAAAATGCAGCTTCACCAGGAATTTCAACATAATTTACGCCACCAGACTTTAGTGCTTTTCTTACCGCGTCTTCAGTTTCTAGCCATAGCTTTGGTTCATCAATATATTTCTTACCTAAATCTGATGGATCATGTAAGCTTAAACGCATTTCATATTTTTCTATGCCAAAAATTTTAAAATATTCAAGGTACATATTGCAAACATCTAAAAATTCCTTATCAAAGTCTGTTTTTGAACAATAAATATGCGCATCATTCATTTGCATACTCCTAACACGCATAAGCCCAAAGAGTTGGCCAGACTTTTCATATCGATAGCAAGTTCCATATTCTGCTATTTTATAAGGCAAATCACGATAACTTTTAGGAGATGCATCATAAATTTTATGATGATGGGGGCAGTTCATTGGTTTTACATAATATTCAATCCCATCAACATCCATAGCTGGGTACATAGAATCCTTATATAGATCAAGATGCCCTGATTTTTCATAAAGCTGACCTTTGGTCAAATGTGGAGAGCGAACTTGAAAATAGTCATGTTTTCTTTCAGTCTCCTCTGCTAGTGACTCAAGTTCATCTATAATAACTGCGCCATTTGGTAACCATAATGGAAGACCCGGTCCTACTTCATCATCAAAAGTGTAAAGTTCTAATTCTTTTCCTAATTTTCTATGGTCTCTTTTCTTTGCTTCCTCTAAAAAGTGTAAATAATCATTTAATTCTTTTTTCGATGAAAAAACAGTACCATAAATTCTTTGAAGCATTTTGTTGTTTTCATCACCCCGCCAATATGCACCGGAAGTATTTAATAATTTAAAATGTTTAATTTTTCCAGTTGAAGGAACATGTGGACCTCTACATAAATCAACAAAATCACCTTGCTGATATGCAGATATTTGATCAGCGGATTCTATTTCATTAATAATTTCAACTTTATAATTTTCACCGCGTTGTTCAAATAGCTTAATTGCTTCATCGCGATCAAGAACTGACCTTGAAACTGAAAGATCGTCATTTGCTATTTCTTTCATTTTATTTTCAATTTTTATTAAATCATCATCTGAAAAAGTTCCATCTATATCAAAATCGTAATAAAATCTATTTTCAATAGTGGGCCCTATCGTTATCTGACTCTTTGGCCAAATAGATTTTACAGCTTGAGCCATTAAGTGAGCGGTACTATGTAATAAAACATCATGACCTTCATCGCTAGAACCAGTGTGGAGAATTAATTCACTATTTTCAGTAATCTCTGAAGTTACGTCAGTTAAAACCCCATTTAAGGTTGCAGCAACAGTATCTTTTGCAAGTCTAGGACCTATACTCTCTGCTACCTGCATGGGGGTTACTCCAGATTCAAAAGACCTTTTAGATTTATCTGGTAATGTTATCTCAATTTGACTCATATAACTTTAATTTTTTTAATTAACATTTGTGGGCGATAACGGAGTCGAACCGCTGACCTCTACGATGTCAACGTAGCGCTCTAACCAACTGAGCTAACCGCCCCATATTGAAAACACCGAAAGAATTTAAATGGGTTATCTGTTACCTCGGAAAAAATATTTATATTAATTTTCAATTATTCCACTACTTGATAAAGATGAAAAATAAGCTGAATTATTTGATAGTATATCTATAGCAGTTTGAACTGTTTCATCATTTTTGAGAGCTTGTATCAATCTCCCCTCAGTGCCATTGAATAATCCAGCGAACTCTAACAATAGTAGTTCCTTTATTTCGCTTTCTTCAGATTTTCTTCTTTTTTTCTCTTCTCGATCATAGAAATCAGATAGGAGATCCAATGCTTTATTAACCTCCGAATCAGTGGAATCTAGTTTTGATATTTTAACTTTTGCTAAATTTAAATCTTTCTCGCCTGGAAGAAAAATTTTGTCTTTAGTATCTATATATTTCTCAAATTTCTTTAATAAATTTTTATCATTCTCAACAGATTTGAATGTTTTATAATTATGTTTATTCTCCTGTGAAAATGTATAAAAATGACCATTACGCCAATATTGACTAGATAAAGATTTCAATGAATCAGGCACAACTGTTGAATCGGGTGCTATGCCACCGTTTCCGTAAACTATTCTTCCACCTATTGTAGTAAAAATTGAATCTTCATCTGATGCATTCATTATATATTTTTCATCAATATAATCTCGTTTTTGGATAAAACGACCACTGGGTATATAATAACGTGCCGTTGTGATTTTAATACTACGTTTATCATCAAAAGAATATTGTGTCTGCACTAAACCCTTACCAAAGGATTTTTGGCCAATTACAATACCTCTATCTAAATCCTGGATAGAACCTGCTACAATTTCGCTAGCAGATGCACTACCTTGGTTAATGAGTATTGCAATTTTGATATCTTTGGGAATTATTGGATCCCTCCGTGAATAAAATGTTCGATTTGAATCCTTTGTCCTGCCTTTAGTAGAAACCAACGTTGTATTTTTATCAATCATCATGTCTAACATAGAAACTGCTGCGGTTAGTAATCCCCCAGCATTGTCACGCAAATCAAAAATTAAACTAGTAGCTTTATCATTCAATAATGATGATATAGACTTTTGAAGTTCAATAGGTGAGTTTTTATTAAATCTATTTAATCTTATATATCCTGTTGACTCAGTGAGCATACCAGCATATGTAACAGTTTTGACAATGATCTCTGACCTAGTTAAATTGAACTCAATTGGATCACTGTCACCAAAACGCTTGACTGTTAACTTTACTTTTGTCCCCTTTTCACCACGTATTTTAGCAGCCGCTTCATTAAATGAAAATTTCTTTACATCGATATCATCTACTTTAAGAATTATATCGCCACTTATTATCCCTGCGCTTTTTGCAGGACCACCATCCATTGGAGCTACAACAGACATTGTATTATTTCTATAACTCAATTGTATGCCAACGCCACCATATTTTCCCTTACTTAGGACATTAATATTATGTTGTTCATCATCAACCATATATTCAGTGAATGGATCAAGTTTTTGAGTAATTCCATTTATTGCATCTTTTGTGAAAGTTTCAGGATCAATTTGATGAACATAGGTAGAAAAGATTTGATTATATACGCGGTTGATTAATTGTTGGGATTTACCAATTTTTCTATAATAACTCGATTGAGTAATTGCTAAAGATAGAATTGCTGTAACAATTACAATTGGAAGAAATATTTTTAGACCATATTTTTTCATCTATATGTACTCTCTACTCCTAATTTCATCTAATATCTTAGTATGAATATTATCAATAGTATCATGCCCATCAATTACTTTATATCTAACTTCAAATCGCTGAGCTAGTAGTAAATAAGTATCACGAACTCTATTTTGAAGTTCAATTCCAGCCATCTCAATACGATCTTTCTCTTTACTCTTTCTATTAAAAGCTTCCTCGGGAATTACATCAATAAAAAATGTTATATCAGGATCTATATTGTAAGTTGCAAATTTATTTAACTGTATTAACCATTCTAGTTCAATTTTCCTTCCTCCACCCTGATAAGCCAAAGTTGAATCAGAATATCGATCTGCAACAACATGCAATCCTTTATTAAGATTAGGCATGATGATTTCATGAGTTAATTGAGACCGACTTCCAGTCATTAATAGGGCCTCAGTTCTATCGTTAATATCTTCTAAATGGCGATTTAGTAGAATATCTCTTATTTCCTCAGATATCGTGGTTCCTCCTGGCTCTCTAACAAATATAGCAGTTTCGCTAGACTTATTTAAGTAATCAACCAACTTTTTGGCTTGAGTACTTTTTCCAGAGCCATCAATCCCTTCAAAAGTAATTAATCGTCCTTTAGAAATAGACATTAGGATCATCCTTGCCTAGTACAATTACAAATTCCCCCTTAGGCTTTTTGGTAGAAAAATGTGATAAAATATTCGAAACCTTACCTCTTATTATTTCTTCATATTTTTTACTTAGTTCGCGACCAATAGCTACTGGGCGATCACCAATATAAGCTAATATATCCTTAAGTGTTCTTTCGATTCTATTAGGACTTTCATAAAAGACTATAGTTGCATCTATATTTTTTATCTTATCTAGCTTTTTCTTTCGACCTTTTTTATGAGGAAGAAAGCCCTCAAATATAAATCGATCTGTAGGTAATCCCGAAGATACTAATGCAGTTAATAAAGCAGATGCACCAGGAATTGATTCAACTCTACAATTTTCATCAATTGCTGCTCTTATCAACCTATAAGCTGGATCACTAATGCCTGGTGTCCCTGCATCAGTTACTAGAGCAATATCATTACCTGTATTTAAATGATTAATCAATTTTGGTATTCTTGCATATCTATTATGTTCATAATAGCTAATTGTGGGTGTAGAAATTTTATAATGAGATAATAAAATTTTGGTTCGACGTGTATCTTCAGCCGCTATTAGAGAAGAATCTTCAAGTATTCTGACAGCACGAAAAGTTATATCTTCTAAATTTCCTATAGGGGTGGATACTATATAAAGAACGCCTTTTTCCGTCATAAACTATAAGTGATTTAAAGCTCTATCAATCATTTCCAAACCTAAATCTATTTCAGCGGTTGAAATGTTTAAATGTGGTCGAAATCTAATCGATTTTGTACCACATCCAAGCATTAGAGCTCCTTCATCCGCGATTAAATTAATCGCTTTATCTCTAATTTCTGTCGTGGGTAAATCAAAAGCTCCAAATAATCCTTTATTTCTAACATTTGAAACAGGGTCATGGTTATGAGCTAAGCTTTCTAATCCTTCACTTAAATATTTTCCATTTTCTTTAGCCTGAGAAACCAAATTTTCAGATTCTATAATTTCTAAATAAACTGTAAATCT
>JAYZKF010000128.1:0-2916 GCA_036163755.1 Fidelibacterota bacterium | reverse complement strand
CACTGGGATGATTTTAGAATTCCTTATGGAGCCTCACAAACAAAAGCTGCTGAGTCAAAGGGCTTTCCATTCATTGAAGAAGTAAAAGTTCTAGCTCCTAATTCTAAAACATTTCTACCAGTACACTTAGAACTTATTGATATCAATAAATTATAATTTTGGGGTTATTCCCATATTTTTCCAAATGAAAGCAAAAATGTCAGCTGAAAGCTTCATTCTCTGATCCATGGATACACTACCATGTCCTGCATTGGTTTGAATTCTTATAAGAACCGGATTGTCACCTATATGAGCTTTTTGTAATCCAGCAATAAACTTATATGAATGTGCCGGCACAACTCGATCATCGTGGTCAGAAGTTGTAACTAATGTAGCTGGGTATGAAATACCAGATTTCAATGCGTGGACAGGTGAATATTTTCGCAAATACTCAAACATTTCTGGCGAATCATCTGCTGTTCCATAATCTGCTGCCCAACCTGCTCCTGCAGTAAATTGATGATATCGTAACATATCCATAACGCCGACTGCAGGGATAGCAACCTTAATAAGGTCTGGTCTTTGAATCATAGTAGCTCCCACTAAAAGTCCACCATTAGATCCACCTCGTATTGCAAGATAATCACTAGATGTATAACCATTATCAATAAGGTATTCTCCTGCAAAGATGAAATCATCAAAAACATTTTGTTTATTTAGTTTTGTTCCAGCAAGATGCCATTTTTCGCCGTATTCACCTCCGCCCCTAAGATTAGCAACTGCGTAAACACCTCCATTCTCAAGCCAAACAATATTTGTTGTGCTAAAACGTGGCGTCTGGCTTATGTTAAATCCGCCATAGCCGTAAAGTATGGTAGGATTTTTACCATTTTTATCTAAGCCCTTTTTATAAGTAATAAACATCGGTATCGGAGTATAGTCTCTACTTTGGTAGAAAACCTGTTCAGTTATATAACTACTTGGTTCAAAATCAATCTCAGGTTTACGGTATAAAGAAGATTCTCCTTTTTCAATATCATATTTAAATATTGTTGAAGGATAAGTGTAGGATGAAAATGAATAATATAATTCCTTTTCGTCTCTCTTAGCTCCAAAACCACCTGCAGATCCAATGCCTGGCAATTCTACTGTCCTAACAAGACCGCCTTTGTAGTTGAATTGCTTGATCTCAGATTTAGCATCAACTAAATAATTAGCAAAAAAATATCCTCCTCCCGATCCAATTCGTAAAACATTTTCCGATTCAGGGATGACATCTAACCATTTAGATGGACGATTAATGTTTACAGATATTAATCTATATTTTGGAGCATCAATATTTGTATAGAGAAAAAATTTGTTACCTTCATTATCTACTACACGACATCGAGAAAAATAGTCATCATCCAATTGAACTATAGATTGATTAGGATTATTTAAGTCCATCACATAGAGTTGATTTCCACTAGTATTTTGAGAAGCTGATATGACAAGATAATCTTGGTCTTCAGTTACATATCCACTAACATAACGATTAGGTTGTTTTTCACCACCATACACTAATTGATCTGATGACTGGGAAGTCCCAAGCTTGTGATAATAAAGTTTATGTAATTGTGTCTTAGCAGATAAAAAACTTTTATCTTTAGGATTATCATAACTACTATAGTAAAAGCCTTTATTTCCATGCCATGATACACCACTAAATTTTATATTTTTAAGTGTATCCTCTAATATTTTTTTAGTTTCCACATCAATTACTAAAATCTTTCTCCAATCAGATCCACCTTCAGTAATCATGTATGTTGCTAAAGACGCATCTTCGCTAAATGATAAACCCCTCAACGCAACTGTTCCATCTTTAGAAAACTTATTTGGATCTAAAAAAACTTCTGGATCTTTATTAGTGCCAGTAGGTTGACGATAAACAATTGAATGATTTTGTAGACCGGAATTTTTATAAAAATATTCATAATCTCCCTCTTTAAATGGTGCACCTACTTTTTCATAATTATTTAATGATTTTATCCGTTTTTCAAGCTTTTTACGAAAAGGAATTTTTTTCAAGTAACCAAAGGTACTTTTGTTTTGTAGTTTTACCCACTCTGCAGTTTCATTAGACATATCATCTTCTAACCAGCGATAGGGGTCTGCTACAGCGACTCCATGATATACATCGGTATGATCGGATTCCCTGGTATTGGGATAATTGATCTGCTGTATATTATTTTGACAACCGACAATTATAAAAACTATAAATGCCGTAGATAAGCGTTTCATTTCAGCTCCCTATAAATATGATTTAAAATCTAACTTCTACATTTTTGGCTTAGGAAAAAATCCATTGATTTTTTCAAAAGCATAAGCAAATTGAATTAATTTTTTTTCTTCCCAAGCTGTTCCAATAAATGACATCCCTATTGGTAAACCATCAACAAGATCCAAGGGAACTATAACATTAGGATAACCTGCCATAGCAGCTCGGCCTCCATTTACCCAAAATCTTTGTTTTGCAATTGCTTCATCATCACCGCCATCATGATTAATCTCCCATGCAGGACTCCATGACAATCCAACTAAAGCATCAACATTATTTTCATTAATTAATTTATCAATTTGATTTCTTGAATCAAGAACAACATCTAAGGCACGAAGGTATTCAGATTTTTTTGATGAGGTTTTATCACTTTCAATAAAAATACTCTGATCAAAATGCTTAAGTACTTTTTCTTTATTTTCCTCATTGTAATCAATTAATTCTTTAAGCGTTTTATAAGGTGAATTAGAATTGGCAAGATATTTTTCTAAACCAATCTTAAACTCGTACATAAGCACCAATATCTCTTCTTTAGATGGATTAACTCGATCATCTTTTACCTCTATGACTTCTGCCCCACCTTTTTCAAGAATAGATTTAATCTTTTCTAGTGCTTTTTT
>JAYZKF010000127.1:0-6564 GCA_036163755.1 Fidelibacterota bacterium | reverse complement strand
TGGCTATACTATTCATGGATTCATAAATAAAAAAGGTCAACCAAAGCGTCCCCCTAAATTTTTGTTAGATATTATAAGTCCTTTTTTTATTTCTGATTGATTAGATATACTCCAAGAATTGCAAAACACCCGCCAATAATTGTAGATATCGCTAAAGGTTCTCCTAAAAATAGAACTGAAAATCCTACAGCACTGACAGGCACCACATACATAAATGATGATGTTTCATGGGAGCCAATTTTCATAGTTGAAAGAAAAAAAACTGTGGTTCCAAAACCTAAGGAAAGTGCTGATATCACGAAGAAATTCACCCAAAAAATCCAATCGAATTTGAAAACATCCATTATAGAGTTTAAAGGAGTAATAGGTAATACCATTAGAATCGCAACTAAATAAAGCCAAAGACTAAAGTTAACTGCATTAAGTTCTGTTTTAGCTTTTTGAGTACAAATGGTTGCCCCTGCCCAGACTGTAGCTGCTATAATAAAAAATAGATTTCCGGATTTAGACAATTCTTGAATGCTAAATTCCCAAACTTCTAATAATATTAAACTGCCAATTATACCGAATAATATTCCGGTAATATCTTTCTTTTTTATGCTTTGATTTAATATAAAGATCGCTAAAATAGTAGTTACTAGTGGACTTAGAGTTGGAACAATGACGCCCCCGAGTCCTGCCATGCCAACCTGAGTTCCCTTTAAATAGTTGTAATTATATCCTACAAGGCAAATTGAAGCGATAAAAACATATCGAAGTGACTTTTTAGGGAAATTAGCTTTTATTTTTAAAAAATACATAATTGGAATCATGGTCATTGCACCAATCACAAAACGCCAAAACATTAAAAGATCTGGATTTGCATATCTTCCTACAATTTTCGCACTGGGCCACGATATGCCCCAAACAAACATGGCAAGTATAAGACTTACATATAATCTTGAATTTGAATCGACTAACCAGGTCTTGTTTTTTAGCATTTATATAAATCCGTTCATTGGGAATGATTAGAATATAATCGTAATTTTCCTTCTTAATTACTACCATTATAAAGGATTTTATGGCTGGTCATAGTAAATGGGCTAATATAAAGCATAAAAAAGCTGCCCAAGATGCTAAAAGAGGAAAAGTTTTTACCAAAATCATTAAAGAATTAATGGTGTCTTCCAAAATTGGCGGAAGTGATCCAGAGTCAAATCCAAGATTAAGACAAGCTATTTCTTCTGCTAAGGCTGCGAATATGCCAAATGATACTATGAAGCGAGCAATTCAAAAAGGCGCAGGTGAGCTCGAAGGTGTGAATTATGAAGAAAATACTTATGAAGGATATGGCCCTGGAGGAGTGGCAATCATAATGGATGTAATGACGGATAACAAAAATAGAACAGTAGCTGAGATAAGACATCTTATGTCAAAATATGATGGAAATCTTGCAGAGAATGGATCGGTTTCATGGATGTTTGAAAAATTGGGACAAATCACTATTTCTGCTGATGACTGCGATGAAAATAAAGTTTTTGAAGAAGCTCTTGAATCAGGCGCAGATGATTTTAGTGCATTAGATAATGCTTTTCTAATTACATCAAGTCCATCTTCTACAGTAGATGTCGCAGATAGTATGATTAAGAAAGGATATAATGTAATTTCTTCAGGGATTGAGTTTGTACCAAAAAATACTTTAAAAATTGAAGGCGACAATGTAAAAAAACTAATTAATCTAATTGATCAACTTGAAGAACATGATGATATTCAAAATATCCATTCTAACTTTGAGCCTGTAGATGCTGACTTATAAATAAATTATTATCAACCTCGATGTCGAATATTCAAAGAATAATTGGTGTAGACCCTGGCTTAAATACGACAGGTTTTGGTATTTTAGATCAAAAAAAGAGTCAGATTCGTTTAATTGCTTATGGCACTATAAAACCACCCAATAAGGAATCACTTCCGAATCGATTAGAATATTTGAATAATCATATGGAAGAACTAATAAAAAAATTCAACCCTATTGTCATGGCCATTGAAGATACATTCCATAGCATAAATGTAAAATCAGCGCTTTTGTTGGGACAGGCAAGGGGAGTTCTTCTTTTAGCTGCTGCTTCAATGGGAATTCCATCTGTTTCATATGCACCTCGCAAAGTTAAATTATCTGTTACTGGAAATGGTGCTGCAGATAAAAAACAGTTGCAATATATGGTTCAACAAATTTTAAAAATGGATAAACCGCCAAGCCCTTTAGATGTTTCAGATGCTTTAGCTATTGCTTTATGCCATATCAACCAAAATAAATATATATGAGTTTAATTGATTCAATATCAGGAATTCTATTTTTAAAAACCCCAGCACGAGTGGTGGTTGATATTAGTGGAATAAGGTTTCAAGTAAATATTTCCATTTCATGTTTTGAAAGTCTCCCTGATGAAGGAAAGCAAATTGAAATTTTGACTTATTTACATGTAAAAGATGATATACTTGATCTTTATGGATTTAAAGATTTAAATGAAAGATCACTTTTCAAATATTTAAATATGATTAGTGGAATTGGACCACGATCAGCGATGAATATTTTATCTGGGACCAATCCAGAAGAATTTAAGAATCAAATTATTGCTGGTGATGTAAAATCACTTACAGTTATACCAGGGATTGGTGCAAAAACCGCAAAAAGGATAATTGTAGAATTGAAAGAGAAGTTTGAGGCAGATAATAAAGCCAATGATGAACTTGGCTTTATGGATGATTCAACTGATAGTAATTTGATAAAAAATGTTAAGAATGCCTTAGAATCTTTGGGATATAAATCATCCCAAATAAATAATACAATCAAGGAATTAAATCAACTTGGAGAATTAACAGGCAGTATTGAAGAAGTAATCAAAAAAGCTTTGTCTAAAATGATTTAAATGAAATACGCTAAACAAATATCAAGATTAGGAACTGAAACAGCTTTTGCTGTATCTGCTCAAGCTCGAAGCTGGGCTGACAAAGGTCATAAGGTATATCCATTTCATTTAGGTGATATTAATCTAAAAACTCCGCAAAATATTGTTGAAGCTACAATGAAGGCGATAGGAGATGGAAAAACAGGTTATTGTCCATCAGAAGGAATATTATCTTTAAGAGAAGCACTTGCTAATGATGTAGGGCGGAGAAGAAATGTTATCTATTCTCCAGAAAATGTTGCAGTCCAGCCTGGCGGAAAACCAACAATTGGAAAATTTATTGCTGCAATAATGAATCCAGGTGATGAAATCCTCTATCCTAATCCTGGATATCCTATATATGAATCACAAATTGAATACCAAGGTGGATTAGCAGTTCCCTATCGTTATATGCAAACAGACAAAGGATTTGATATAGATATTGAACATTTAAAAGCATCAATCACTGATAAAACGGTAGCACTTATTTATAATAATTACCAAAATCCTATTTCTGCTGAATCATCAAAAGAAGAAATGGAGCAAATAGCCGATATTGCAATATCAAATAATCTTTGGGTCTTATCAGATGAAGCTTATTATGAAATGATTTATGATGGTACGCCTCGTTCTATTGTTGAAATACCAAATATGAAAGAAAGAACAGTCATTTTGTATACATTTTCTAAAAAATTTGCGATGACAGGTTGGAGGGTTGGGGGCTCAATTGGTCCGGAAAAAATAATTAATATAATTGCAAAGCTAAATATAAATGCCGAATCATGCACAACTCACTTTATCCAAGAAGCAATGGTTGAAGCCCTCACTGGCGATATGAGTGGAGCAAAAGAAATACTAAATAGACTCAAAAAACGTAGAAACGTAGCTGTTTCGGGTCTCAATGCTATTGATGGCATTGATATTTCAATGCCTCGATCAACCTTTTATTTGTTTCCAAATGTGACCACAATTATGAAAAGGAAAGGCTTTGAATCTATAGATGAACTCCAAGTAGGTGCGTTAGAAAATGCTAATGTTTCTTTTTGTACTCGGAACCACTTTGGTAGACCACAAGAAGATGAAGTTGATTATTTCATTAGATTAGCTTACTCAGGTATTTCGGCAGAAGATATTGATGAAGGGTTGAAAAAATTAAAATCATATTTTGAGCATTAATGAAGAAGACACCACTTTACCAAAGACACAAAAGCATGAATGCTAAGTTAGTTGATTTTGCCGGCTATAAAATGCCAATACAATATTTTGGCATAAGCAAGGAGCACGATGTAGTCCGTAATTCTGTTGGAATGTTTGATGTGAGTCATATGGGTGAAATTATTATTAGTGGCTCTCAAGCTGAAAACTTTCTCGATTTCATAACTATTAATGATGTTTCATCACTTGATTTATGGCAAGTCCAATATTCTGCTATGTGTTATGAAAATGGTGGAATTATTGACGATCTACTTATTTATCGTTATCCAGATTATTTCATGCTTGTTGTAAACTGTGCGAATCACCAAAAGGATTTGGATTGGCTAATGGCTAATAAATGGGAAGATGTAAATATTATTGATTTAAGTGAAAAAATTGGTTTGATTGCTGTACAAGGACCAAAATCTCGTCAAATAATAGATTCTTTGACAGATATTAATTTAGATGAAATGGGATTTTATAGGTTTTCTATCGGAAATATAGATAAGTATCCTTGTACAATAGCAAGGACTGGATATACTGGCGAGCTTGGTTTTGAAATTTATGCTGATAATAAAAATATAGTTCATATTTGGGATGCACTTATGAATAATGATTGTGATAAAATTTTGCCAGTTGGTCTTGGTTGCAGAGATACGCTTCGTATGGAAATGAAATATGCATTGTATGGTAATGATATTGATGCTCAAACAAATCCTATTGAAGCAGGACTTGGATGGATCACAAAATTAGATAAGAAAAATAATTTTGTTGGTAAGGATGCACTTTTTGAGTTAAACAAATCTCCTAATCGTTATTTGGTATGTGTTGAGATGCTTGAAAGAGGAATACCAAGAAAAGGTTATAAGCTTCTAAAAAACGACACCATTGTTGGTGAAATTACAAGTGGGACTCAATCACCATCCTTAAATATAGGGATTGGTTTAGCTTATGTAAAAATAGATTATTCCCAAGAGGGCACTCAACTATCCCTTTTAGTTCGAGATAGAGTGTTAGATTGTAAAATAGTAAACTCGCCTTTTTATAAAGAAGGTACATTGAAAAAGTAAATTTTATGAAAGAAAGAAGATTAGAAATATTAGGTATTTTATTAGTAACTGTATCTTTATTGATTTTAATTAGTTTTTTTGGATATAACTCAAATGAAGATCCAGGAATTTCTCCTAATGTAAAGATTGAAAACCCTTTAGGTATTTTAGGTTTATGGATTTCATATTTTTTTATAAAACTAGGTTTTGGATATATGTCCTTTGTACTTCCTATGCTTGGAATAGTTTGGGGCGTATGGTTTTTTGCTCATAAAGATTTTGATGCTATAAGTCGTTTGTCTGGTTATATAGTTGGTGCTATGGTTTTATGCTCAATTAGTTTTGGCGTAGCAAGTTTTTATAACGCAAGCGGTATGGTTGGTGGCTTGATAGCGGGTATGTTCAAAGATTTTTTAGGTATTATAGGAACCACAATTTTTCTAGGAGCACTTTGGCTTGTAATGATTCGTGGATACTTCGGATTTAGCTACTATCACCCAATTAGAGATTTGTTATCTAAGCTAAGAAAGAAACAGGAAGAAAAAAGACTAGTTACTGAACAAAAATCTATTGAGAAAGAAAAAAGGCAACACACTAAAAATCTTATTTCAAAGATTGATGCACAACGGTCTGAAGAAAATGAAAATGCTGATTTTGGTGATAGGAATAATAATGAAGTTGAATCTGGTGAAGATACTGAAATAATTGAGTCTAAAGAAGAATCAGTTAGAACCGATTTCACAGAAGAAACTAATGAAGTTGTTTTTCTAGAAGAGCAAGACAATAATCAATCAGAGGGTCAAGCCTCTAATGAGGAATCAATTGATTCAATTGACGCTTCAAGCTCTGAAAATATTGAAACATTTAACAAAAATGCAGATATCGAAGTAGGTGAGGTTATTGAAGAGGAACAGATTGATTTAGATGAAGTCCAAGATAGGAAAGCTCCTAAAAAAGCTTATCAATTACCTTCAGCAGATATATTAGATAGCCCTTCGGTAAATATAAAAAGTGGAATGAGTAGAGATGAACTTGTAGATCGCGCGAATTTTCTTCAGCAATCATTAGAAACATTTGGTGTTGTAGGAAAAGTTGTCAATGTAAGCCCTGGCCCGGTAATTACACTTTTTGAAGTTGAGCCAGCTGAAGGTGTACGCGTTAACAAATTTGTTGCATTATCTGATGATTTAGCAAGAGTTATGGAAGCAAGTAGAGTCCGTGTAATTGCTCCCATTCCAGGTAAGTCATCCGTTGGTATAGAGATTCCTAATACGAATCCTGATATGGTTTATTTTAAATCAGTTATTAACTCCGAGAAATTTGCTTCTTCAAATTCAAAGCTAACTCTTGCTTTAGGAAAGAATACTACAGGTGAAATAGCAACGCTTGACTTG
>JAYZKF010000126.1:0-4233 GCA_036163755.1 Fidelibacterota bacterium | reverse complement strand
TTTGTTTCCAAACGATGTATATATCGCATCATTTCAGTTTCAGAATGATATCTGTTAAAAATCTGATGTGTTAGAAATTTAGATTTTCTCAATTTATTTAAATTAAAATTAGAATCAGTGCTTTTTTCAGAATCAAATATTGATAGTATATCTGAAATATCAGCTTCATTACAAGTCTCATCTAATGAAATACCTATATCACCATTCTCAAAATATCTAAAATTAATATTTAAAGATTCAGATCTTTCCTTAATTGATTCAATAGATTTTTCTTTAGGACTAATACGAATCGTATCAAAAAACTGATCGTGAACAATATTATAATTTTCTTTGTTAAGAGAGTTTGCCAATAGTTTAGTATTATCATTAACATTTTTTGCAATTTGTTTAATCGCTTTGGGTCCATGATATACTGCGTACATTCCTGCCATAACAGCTAATAAAACTTGAGCTGTACAAATATTTGATGTAGCCCGATCTCTTCTTATATGTTGCTCACGTGTTTGTAGTGCCATTCGTAATGCTCTATCACCATTTTGATCTATGGAAACACCAATTATCCTTCCAGGCATTTTCCGTTTAAATTCCTCATTACAAGAAATAAATGCTGCATGAGGTCCGCCATATCCCATTGGGACGCCAAATCTTTGTGAATTACCGACAGCAATATCTGCACCTATATCTCCAGGAGAAGGGAGGAGTGCTAGGCTTAGTAAATCCGTAGCTACAGTAACAAGGGCACCAGATTGGTGTGCTTGTTCACAAATATCTTCAAATGAAAAAACATATCCATCCGTAGCTGGATATTGAATTAAAATTCCAAATACATCTTTTGAAAATTGAAAGTTATCTCTTGATTGAATTTTGAGATTAATACCAATTGGTTCAGCTCTTGTTTTGATCACATCGATCGTTTGTGGATGACAATCATCAGCAACTAAAAATGTATCTTTACCTTTACCTGATCTCAACATCATAACCATTGCTTCAGCCGCTGCAGTTGATTCATCTAATAAGGATGCATTCGCGATTGGTAGTCCCGTCATTTCTGCAACCATAGTTTGAAAGTTGAGTAATGCCTCAAGACGCCCTTGTGCAATTTCAGCTTGATATGGGGTGTACGCTGTATACCAACCAGGATTTTCTAAAATATTTCTCTGAATTACAGATGGGGTAATTGTTCCATAGTACCCAGTACCGATATAAGAACGGTAAACTTTATTTTTATCTGCAATCTCTTTTGTTTTTTTCAAGTAGGAAAATTCATCAAGTCCATCACCAATTCCTAATTTAGAAGTTGATCTTATTGATTCAGGGATTGTTTTTTCAATTAGCTTATCAATTGAATTCAACCCTATTTCATTTAACATTGCAGCAACGTCATTTTCTGTTGGGCCTAAATGACGTTTAGAAAAATTATTTGATAAATCAGTTTTCATGAATAATTAATGTCTTTTCTTAGCTTTTAAATTTAGAATGTTAGATAAGTTTTAAACTATTATAATTAACGAATAATTTATTTATTTATTATATCTAAATAATATTTGTCAAATGCAGCAAGTAAACTTTCTTGACCTGAATATGGAGCTGGAGAATATTTTTTTGATTGGATACCAAGTTGTGATAATTCTGTAATGTACCAATCTTGTTTATTTGTCATGTCCCAAAAATCTACAGCATCGTTAAGATTATACTTTTTTGATTGGATAACATTGTTATCAAATAACCATGAGCATGTAACGTTACATTTATCTACACCATTTGGTAATATGATATGATACATCACATAATCAGGATGAAGGCTTAAAAGTAAATTTGGGAAAATAGAATAATAGTACACTCTATTTAGATCTTCTTTTTTTATTCCATCTAGTGGAGGGCAGCATAAGTCTCCACTAGAAGTAATGCTGTCTTTATCATGATTGAAATCCATATAACCACCTAAAAAAGGTCCTTGATACAGATCATTTTTACCTCCCATATAATTGTGTATCGCTGCCAATTCAGGGTGTAAAATTGGGCAATGGTAACATTCACAATAGTTTTGAATTACCAGTTTCCAGTTACATTTTACATTGTATTCTATAGATTCATAAGTATTGAGGTTAGAAATATTCCAATTATTAAATCGTCCAATTAATGGTGAAAATTCATCTTCAAATTTTTTTGGATTTTCAGATAAATTAATAAATATAAATCCCTCCCATTCTGCAATTTTAATTTTATGTAAAGGATAATCTGATTTACTAAATCCTTCAACATTGTCCATATTAGGTGCACCGATTAAGCTACCATCTAGGTTATATGTCCATCCATGATACCCGCATTGAATTGATTTTGAATAGTTCCCTTTGCTATTAGTACATATCTTAGTGCCTCTATGGCGACAAACATTATAATATGCACTTAACTCTTTTAACTTATTTCTTATAATTATAACACTTTCATTACCAATTTCTATCATCTTGAAGTCACCAATATTTTCTAGTTCTGATAATCTTCCTGCACAAATCCATGATTTAAAAAAAATATTATTATATTCTTGATCAAGAATATCTTGGTTCAAATAATATTTTTGATCAAGTGTGTGTGAACCTTTAATAAGAGTTTCTGATGTTTTTTTAAAACTCATGATTTAAGTATTTCTTTTGAAGCATTATAGCCATTTGTACCGTGTATACCACCTCCAGGGTGAGTGCTAGAACCACAAAGATAGAGGTTATCAATAGGTGTTTTATATTGTGCTGAAGACATGGTTGGTCTCATAAAAAGGAATTGATCCAATGTCATTTCACCATGATTTAAACTTCCTTCATTAATTCCAAATTGTTTTTCAATATCCAAAGGTGTGAAAAGATTAGTAGAGTCAATTAATGAAGACAAATGTGGAATATAATTTTCTAATATATTTATAACGTTATGTTGTAACTCTTTTTTCAGAGATTCTGACCATTCCTTACCTTGTATTTTATATGGTGTATATTGGACAGTAGCTGAAAGTATATGTTTATCATTATTTGAAATTTCTGTATTTCTTAATGTTGGGAATGTGAATTCTATATAAGGATTATTTGATATTATTCCATATTTGCACGCATCGGAAGCTTTTTCTAGGTACTCAATTGATGGGCTTATTATAAAAACACTCTTCATTTCATCAAAATCTATACCATTAATCTCTGGAAGTTTATTTAGCAAAATATGAATTCTTGAAGCACTTCCTTTATATCTAATATTCTGGATTTCAGTTTGAAAAGATGGTTTCAAGTTATCTGCTCCAACCAAATCTAAAAATGTGCTTTTAGGATCTAGGCTGGAAACAAATTTGTCAGCAGTAAAGTTTTCACCAGAATCAGTAACTACATTAATACAACTCTCATTATTAACATTGATTTTTTTTACTTTGGTGTTTTTTTGAATCTCAACTCCATTTGATTTAGCTGATTTTGTTAAAGCTTTTGGGAAAACCCCAGTACCACCTTTAACATAATTTGCATTATGTATTAATCCATTAGAATGAACATGTTGATGCAAAAAATTGTAACCAGTTCCCGCTGCAAAAGGCCCGTGGCTTATATGTCTAATACCTAGTGTGGATATAGCTGCACGCAAAAGTTCAGTTTCAAACCACTCATCCATTAATTCTGTCATCATCATAGGTGCAATTCTGAGAAAATCAACTAACCCTCTTGTGCCGTGTTTTCTAATAGGTGAAAGCATGGATCTCATAGACAAGGCATCTTTTAAAGATATATTTGGAAGCTTAGGAGGTGTTAACTCATAAAGCTTTTCTAGAAAGAAAACCATTTTATTTATATGTTCTGAAAAATTATGCCAATTTGCAGCATCTTTATCTGAATGTATTGAAATAGAATCTGCAGTCAAATTGTGGTCTTGAAAAAATTTAATATGTTTCCCATTTTTATCTAATGCAACTTTGAGCAAATCAGGTTTTTCTAATTCTAAACCGTAATCAAATAATTTTAAATCATTTAAAACTCGCGGATCAATCCACTGAATTGAATCATGTATAGCATTAGCTTTAAGTCCTGAGAAAAAATTAGAACTTGAAGCTAGTCCTCCTGTTTCATCTCTAGCTTCTAATAGCAAAACCTTTTTACCAGACTTCCCAATCATTGAAGCAGTAACTAGACCATTTACTCCTCCACCAATAACTATAAGATCATAATGATTCATTATAATACCTTTAGAATCTTTTTTGCCGCCATCTCA
>JAYZKF010000125.1:0-4077 GCA_036163755.1 Fidelibacterota bacterium | reverse complement strand
GCCAGCGTTCGTCCTGAGCCAGGATCAAACTCTCCATTGTATGTTTGATTCTGTTCTGTCTTTGTCACTCATAATGAGCGACTCTCAAATCCAATTTATTGGACCACGCATACTAAATTTTCAAATAACAAAATTTGCCATCAAGGACAGCCGGGAAAAATAAGGTTTAATAAAGAGGACTGCAATAATTATTATAAGGAATAATCAGTTATTTGATTATGAATTCTGGTATTTCATAATCCATAAATTTACTGATGCTTAATTTTTTAGTTACTCTTCCTGTAAAACGACGTACCAGTTTTTGATTTGCCTCATCAATATCATAGAAAGATTTCCATATACTTCCAAAATAAAGGCCCAGGAATAAAACAGCTGGGGGAACCAAAATTGAACCTTTATCTGATGATAATTTTAAATTTCCAGGCAATAAATATCCAGAAGAAGAATGGAAGGAATCATCTTTAGATAAAATTCCACCAGACATTGGCACAACCATTTGCTTATTATCTTTAATAGAAAGTGTATTTTTTTGAGAAATCATAGATGACGAAACCATAGCTGCAGATATCAAAAAAGAAGCTCCCATAGTGCCGATAGCATTTTCTTTTTGTTTAAGATATAAAAATCCTCCCCCAGGAAATAAGGAAGAAAGCAATGCAGGAGTTTTACTTTTTAGAGGTGCGTTCTCAGCAGTTTTAATAGCATTATACCATGATTTTATTTGTTTTGAATAATAATCATGATCAAAAGAAGCCTGAGCAGCTCTAAATGACATTTTAGATTCTTCCCATTCTAACATTTCAAAATGAGCATATCCACGAAAAATTAAATTATATGGGTCTGTAGTTTCAGATGTTTTTTCTATTACTTTACTATATTCTTCAGTTTCTAATGATATAAAGTGTAATTGATAGTTAGCTGCATTTGATGCCACACTTCCTTCTGGTGATTTTTCAATAATTCGATTATAATAATTCTTTGCCAAATCCCAGTTTTCCATCATTTCATAACATTTTCCGATTTTAAAATAAGCAGCCATTTCAAGCACATCTCCAGGATATTTATATAAGAACTGAAAATATACTAGTAAAGCTCTCTCATAAAATTCTTCATCATATAGAAAAGTTGCAAAATTGACTAATTCTTGCCTTTGAAAGGAAGTGTAATTTTGCCATTCAACTTTTACATCATCTGGACTTAAATATCTTTGTTGTGCAGATAGAAATCCTAAAGATAATAAAACGATTATGAGTTTTAATTTCATAGTTTAATTGACTATTAAGTTAAGCTGATCGCTTACGCCTTCGAATAAATGGCTTTTTCCCCTTAACAATAAATTCCTTTGTAATTGTAATGTGAGACACATTATCCTCAGAATATTCTGGCAGATTGAACATAATATCTAACATTGAATTTTCTAGAACAGATCTCAAGGCACGAGCCCCAGATTTCCTTTCCATTGCTTGACTAATTATTTCATTTAAAGCATCTGGTCGAAATTCTAATGCAATCCCTTCCATTTTAAACAATTTTTTGTACTGTTCTAAGAGTGAGTTTTTTGGTTCTATCATTACACGCATTAATGCAGATTCATCTAAATGATTGATAGTAGAAACTATAGGCAAACGGCCAACCAATTCAGGAATAAATCCATATTTAACTAAATCTTCAGGGCGTACCTCTTTGAGTATCTCATCCTCTTTTTCTAACTTAGCTAAAGATTTTGCAAAACCAATTTCAGTTGAATTTACCCTTTGACCAATAATCTCAGCTAGCCCGTCGAAGGAGCCTCCACAGATAAAAAGAATATTTTTAGTATCAATTGGAATTAAGCTTTGTTCAGGATGTTTTCGACCTCCTTTGGGAGGTATCTGTGCTATAGTGCCTTCTAATATTTTCAATAATGCCTGTTGGACACCTTCACCAGAAACATCTCTAGTTATCGATGGACTAGAGCTCTTTCTACCTACTTTATCAATTTCATCAATATAAATTATGCCAGTCTGTGCTTTAAATATATCATAATCAGAAATTTGCAATAATCTAACTAAGATATTTTCAACATCATCACCGACATACCCTGCCTCAGTTAAGCTTGTAGCGTCAGCAATAGCAAACGGAACAGATAAAAATTTTGCTAAGGTTTCAGCAATAAGGGTTTTCCCTGTGCCTGTAGGGCCTATAATTAATATATTGCTTTTATCTAATTCTACTTCATCATCCAAAGGATTGGCTAAAATCCGTTTATAATGATTATATACTGCAACGGCAAGTGCTCGTTTTGCAGTATCTTGCCCAATTACATATTGATCTAGGTAATCCTTTATTTCAGATGGTCTGTGAAGGCCAGGATATACCTCATCTGATTGTTTTTTTTTTGAACTTAATTCATTAGAGATAATGGATTTTGCCATTTATTTCCTCTCAGATAAAATTGTATCAATAATACCATAGTTTTTGGCCTCGTCAGCGCCCATGAAAAAGTTTCTATCCGTATCTTTCTCAATCTTTTTAAGGCTCTGTTTTGTATTTTTTGCAAGTATCTTATTTAAATTTGTTCTTAAGCGTATAATTTCATCTGATTGAATCTTGATATCAGAAGCCTGACCTTCTACTCCTCCTAATGGTTGATGAATCATGATTCGAGCATTAGGAAGTGCTGATCTTTTACCTTTTGCACCACCGCTAAGTAAAAATGCACCCATACTAGCTGCCTGGCCCATACATATTGTTGCTACATCTGGTTTAATATAATTCATTGTATCATATATACCCATTCCTGATGTAATAATTCCACCAGGAGAATTGATATATAGGTAGATATCTTTCTCACTACTCTCTGCTTCCAAAAATAATAACTGCGCAATGATTAATGAAGAAACGTTATCATCAATTGGTGTTCCTAAAAACACAATTCGTTCTTTGAGTAATCGAGAATAGATATCATATGCTCGTTCAAAACGTCCAGTCTGCTCGACGACCATTGGTATTAATTGGTTTATGTGATCTTTATCCATAATGATTATGATTTTACCTCAGATTGTTTACGTAGGTCTTTTGTTGCCAAATTAACCTCTTTGATTTTCGCAAATTCTTTTAAATAAGCCAAGATTTTCTTTTCCATTAAATCATCTTGCAATCTGGAGCGATTGCTCGGCTTTTTAAAGTAATTGGTAATATCTTTTGAATGATCAGGATTTAGGTTTTTTCTTTCTTCAATTTCTGATTCAACATTTTCTTTTGAAATTTCAAATCCTTGAGATTTAATAATTGCATTTCTAATTAGATACCATTTTAAATTTCGCTCAGCCAAAGGCTTGTAAAGTTCTTTTGCTTTTTCATTATCCATTGAAGCTTCATTTTTTTTATTTAAGTCATCAATAATATGATTCAAATATGATTCAGCCATGGATGGTGGGAATTCGGGATTAATCTTTTCAATTATTGCATCACATAAATTCTGATTAAAAGCTTCATCAGATCGATTTCCATATGCTTTATCAAGATTTTCCTTAACCTTTTGACGGTAATCATCTAAATCTTTTGCATTTGGATCAGCTAATTTGACAAAATCATCATTTATCTCAGGTAAAATCTGCCTTTCAACATTTTTTACTGACAACTCATATAAACTTAAATTATTGTTTTCATCAATAGGGACCTCAACCTTAACTGTATCAGTCTTTTTTACGCCAATAAGTTTTTTTTCATTGGAACCATCAAAAGGAGGTTGACCTATTTTCACATATCTTGTTTCTAGTTTTTTACCAATTATTGCTAGCCCAGCATCATCTATCTCCTGGAGATCACATACTACAAAATCTCCCGATTTGGCACCATCTTCAATTGTATTGACTTCAGCGTGTCCATGCCTAACTTCTTCAATTGCGAGTTCCACATCTTCATCATCAGTTATATATAAGGTCTTTTCAACTTTGAGTAAGTTTTTTTTCATTCTTGGAAATTTAATCACAGGCTCTACTTCAAAAGATACTTTGAATTTAAAATGCTCACCATGATGAAAATGAACATCACTAACGCTACCCATATTTACCGGAACTATTTCCTTTTCTTTTA
>JAYZKF010000124.1:0-3891 GCA_036163755.1 Fidelibacterota bacterium | reverse complement strand
GATTGTGAATAAAACAATTAAGGTTGTTAATAGAAATGTAGGCAAGGAACTCAAATTAATTGGGCATGGATTGATTTCAGATGTATATACATCTGACTTATGGTTATGGCCTGGGATTGGAAAACATAAAGGAAAGGACTTTGCAGTCACCGGCACATGGGGAGCCAATGGTGAAGCTTATTTCTGGGATGTAACCGATCCTTCTAAAATGACAATTATTGATACAATTACAGTAGATGCTCGTACGGTTAATGATGTAAAAATTTCAGAGGATGGTCGTGTAGGAGTGATTACAAGAGAAGGAGCCTCAAATCGAAAGAATGGATTTGTGGTACTAGATGTTACGGACCCGTACAATGTAAAAATAACTGCTGAGTTTAATGATGATATGACAGGTGGTGTACATAATGTTTTTATCTATGACAATCATGTCTATGCTGTCAATAATGGAAGAAAATTTGATATTATTAATATAGAAGATCCATCTAATCCATTCAGAGTTGGCGTTTATGAATTGAATACGCCTGGGCATAGCATTCATGATGTTTGGGTAGAAAATGGTATTGCATATTCATCTAATTGGGCTGATGGTGTACATGCAGTTGATGTCGGTGGATTAAAATTCAATGAACGAAATAGAAAAAAAATAGAATATAATCCTCTGCTTATGAAATCAGGTAAAGGAAGTCCTGCGAATCCCACGCATCTTGCAAGTCTTGTTGACCCCAATGGCCACAATCATGCAGCTTTTCCATTTAAAAGTCAGTCAACTGATAAATTTTATATTGTAGCTGGGGATGAATGGTTCCCTTGGAGGTATCCGGGAAAACCGCGACCTTATCAACCACGGGGTGGCTTCCATTTCTTAGATTTCACAGATATTGATAATCCAAAAGAAGAAGCAGTTTATACTATTACCGAAGCTGGATCTCATAATCACTGGATAAAAGGTGATACACTATATGCTGCATATTACAATGGAGGTTTACGTATTGTAGATATTTCTGGTGAATTATTGGGTGATTTGTATAGACAAGGTAGAGAGATTGCTTTTTTTCTAAATAGTCATTCAGAAGGAAGAATCCCAAATTCTACAAATGTATGGGGAACAATACCATATAAAGGATATATTTTTTATTCTGATATGTACAGTGGCTTATATTGTATGAAATTAGTTGATAAAAATGATTCAACAAGTCCCTAGCAGGTTTACTATTATATAAATTTCAATGAAAATATTTTAAAAAAACGAACATTCACTATTGCGTCCCATTTTTTTCTGCCATTATATTTGAGTGCCTCTTTTGGCGGAATTCATTTAAGAATTCAAATTGGAAAGAGGCTGGCAAGTGAAAAAGTGATAGGGCTCTGGGTTGGCGTTCAGAGCCTTATAATTTGGAGATTCGCCGCAGTATTTTCATTAATTGAGAATTCTGCGGCTTTTCCTTTTTTACTATAGAATTAATACTGTTTTTTGATAATGGGGGCGATCGGTTTCGACGGGATATGCATCGTGATAAATGGCATGTCGAGGTCCAGGATCTCGTTAATCACCTGGAAAAACCATAAATGCCGATTACGGCTACATGGCCGCTGCTTAATTAAAGCGGTCCGTTCTGAATTTGATTTGTCTATGGTCAAGTTTATGAACGTCAATTTCATAGACTGGTCCTAATTGTTGTCTGTGATATTAGGATAAGACTTTAACAGACTTTGCTTGTAATAGTTGTGCCATCAGAACAGTTATAAGTAAGCCTAAACTGATTGGCTAAACATGTAGATGTTTTTTGGGATTCTATTTCGGACGGGAGTTCGATTCTCCCCGCCTCCACAATTACATTTTTTCAGGCGCATTAATGCCTAGCAATTCTAAACCATTACCAATAACAATTTTTGTTGCTGATGTTAAAGCAACACGGGCATTTGTTAATTGATCATCATCAGAAATAATACGGCAATCTGCATAAAATTTGTGAAAACGGTTTGCAATATCATTTAAATAATTTGCTATGTTATGTGGTTCAAGCGATGAGCAGGCATTATAAATTATTTCAGGAAATTTCTCTAATTGTTTTAATAAATTTATTTCAGATGAGTGTTTCAACAAAGTTGGATCATATTTTGAATTTCTTTTGATTCCCATTGAATCACCATGTTTAATAATGTTACATATTCTTGCGTGGGCATACTGCAAATAATAAACGGGATTTTTATCAGATTGATCCGCTGCAAGATCTAAATCAAAGTTTAAATGTGAATTGATACCTCTCATAATGAAAAAATATCTTACCACATCATTGCCCACTTCCTTTATTAATTCATCTAGAGTAACAAAATCAGCTTTACGTGTAGACATTTTTACTTTTTCACCGGAGCGTAACAAAGTAACAAATTGATATAAAAGAATTTTGATATGATCTGTTCTCAATCCTAAGGCATTTAGTGCTAGTAATACATCTGGATATGTATCCATGTGGTCTGCACCAAAAACATCAACAATTAGATCATAATTTCTATTAATCTTATCTCTATGATAAGCAGTATCTGGAAGTCGATAAGTCGGTTCACCAGTACTTTTTATATAAACTCTATCCTGTTCTTTTCCAAGCTCAGATGCTTTGAACCAAGTCGCACCATCTTTTTCATAAATTAGGTTCTTGTTTTTTAGATCATCGAGTAATTGATCAATATCTCCATTTTCATAGAAAGTTTTTTCATTACTAAATTGATCAAAACTAATTCCAATTTTATATAATGTTTTTTTGATATCTTCAAAGATAGATTTTTCAGCTTCAGATTTAAATATTGTGTCACCTTGTATAAGTTCTTTACCATGATTTTCAATAATTGATTTTGCTATCTCAATAATATAGTCACCTTGATATCCATCATCAGGGAATTGGAATTTTTTACCTATTATTTCAAAATATCTTGCTTCAACAGATTGGCCCAATATTCGCATTTGTCTACCTGCATCATTAAAATAATATTCCCTTGATACATTATATCCATTCCATTCAAGTATATTTGCTATACAATCACCCAATACAGCATTCCTTCCATGTCCTATAGTTAAAGGACCTGTAGGGTTTGCACTTACAAACTCTACATTTGCTGTTTTATCTTTTCCTAATTCACCCATTCCGTATTTGTCGTTTTGAACAATTTCATTCAAGATTTCATTATAATAATTATTGTTAATTTTAAAATTTATAAATCCAGGTTTAGAAACTGTGACTTTTTTAATTAATTCGTTATCCAAAATGAGTTTATCTGCAATTTTATTACCAATTTCAATTGGGTTTTCCTTTAAATCTTTACTCAATGACAAAGCTAGGTTTGTTGAAAGGTCTCCAAAATCAGGATTGTTTGGTGGAGATAATTGAATATCTTTATCAGGATATTCTAATAATGAAATGCAATTTTTTAGAGCTTGGATTATTATCGATTTAATCTTCATCACTAAATTCTCTTATAGAAGCATCTCCCCAAAGTTTTTCTATATTATAATAATTTCTTTCTGATGTCTTAAAAACATGAACTATAACATCTATATAATCTAATAGAACCCAGTTTAAATGTTCATATCCTTCAATTCTAACAGGTTTATGATCCGTATTTTTTCTGATTGAATCTGCGATAGCTTTTACTTGGATATTAGTGTCTGAAGAACAAATAACAAATTCATCTGTAATATTGGTTAATTTTTTGACATTGAGACTCACAACATTTTCGGCTTTTTTATCTAATGCAAATTGCGCAATGTTCTCTGCAAGTTTACTTGAACTCACAGTTTTAACTTTAGAAACTCGGGGCAAATTGATACGTCAGTTTTTAATAGAATTTTATAGAAGAAATGGAAGGGTAATCTTTTCCAATGATTAAGGTAAG
>JAYZKF010000123.1:0-4079 GCA_036163755.1 Fidelibacterota bacterium | reverse complement strand
TGTTCCACGCTGGCTTCTGATTTATTATCGGAAGTCTGTTCTACAGTTGTTTCTTGGACAGCTTCACTCATATTTATTTTTTTTCCTTTATTAATAATTTTACTTTGTTAACCATAAAGTTAACCTGCTCATCGATTGTCGTATTTGTCGTATTCACTTCTATTGCATCAATTGCCTTAGTTAAAGGTGAAATTTTTCTTTGAGAATCATAATTATCTCTATCGCGAATTTCTTTTATTAAAGAATCAATCGTTTTCTTCTCACCCAGTCTCTTCAAATCAAGTTGTCGTCTTTTTGCACGAACTAGAGTATCAGCTACTATAAAAAATTTGACATCTGCATTTGGAAAAACAACAGTTCCAATATCACGTCCTTCAACAACAGAGTCTTGATTATCAGCAATTTTTCTCTGAATTGAAACCAGTTTCTTTCTAACAACAGGGAGTGCACTTACAGCACTAACATTATCAGTGACATCACTGCTTCTTATGTCTTTAGATACATTTTCTCCATCTAATAAAAACAAATGGTCTTTTCCATTTTTTTTTATATCTAATTGAAAATTTTTTAATAAAGAAGCCAAATGATCTTGATTATTAATTTCAACATTATTTCTCAAAACTAGCAGTGTTACGCATCTGTACATAGCTCCAGTATCTAAATAGGTAAAACCTAATTTTTTGGATACTAATTTTGCTGAAGTGCTTTTACCAGTTGCAGCAGGACCATCTATAGCAATTATCATTATTTAATTTACTTTCTCAATAAGCCGACGAAGTTACAGTCTAAAACAAGTTATTCCCAAATCAATATCCCTTATTTGAAATTAGAAGGAATAATGCTGTTTAGAGACTTGTATTCAAATGAATTTAAAATACGCCATTGACCTAGAGGCAGATTATTTAATTCAATTGGACCAAATTTTATCCGTTGCAAACTAAATAATTCACGTTTTAATCTATAAAAAATCCTGCGAATTTCACGTTTTTTACCTTGGAATAATCTTAAATGTAGAATTACTCTACCTCGATCTTTTTTTTGTAAAAGCACCTCTGCTTTACCCCATTCTTTTTGACCGATATAAATTTTGGAGGCTATGCGTCTTATTTCAGCATCGTTGAGTATTTTATCGATTTCAACTTTATATACTCTTGAAATTTTATTTTTTGGATGCATAAGAAAGTTTGCTAATGATCCATTATTTGTTAGCAATAACAACCCCGTTGTATCTTTATCAAGTCTTCCTATAGGAAATAATCTCTCATTAGTTTGCACTAGATCCATCACAGTTTTTCTATTTAATGGATCTTTAACCGTTGTAATAAAACCAGCAGGCTTATTTAACATAACTACTTGATTATTACCTTGAGGAGCTATTATTTTTTCATCATATTTGATCTTGTCTCCTGGAGAAACTCGATATCCAGGATCCATCTCAACTTTATCATTTACAGTTATTGTTGCGCTTTTAATTAATTCCTCGGCTTCTCTTCTTGAAGAAACACCCGATAAAGAAATATATTTATTTAAACGCATTTATCTGTTCAGTTAGAGCTGGTTGCTCTTCAAGAATTTCTGAAACCTCTTTAAGTTTTGGTAAATCAGATAATCTATTTAAACCAAAAAACTGTAAGAACTCATTGGTTGTAGCATACATTAAAGGTCTGCCAGGGCTTTCGTCTCTACCTTTAATTTTAATTAATACTTTGGAAAGTAAAGTTTTTAAAACAGCTCCGCAATCAACACCTCTTATTGATTCAATATCTGGTTTACTTATTGGCTGTTTATATGATATAATAGATAATGTTTCTAATGCAGCCTGAGAAAGATGTGATCTATTTGAATTATCTAATAATTTCCTTACAATATAATCAAAATCAGGTTTAGTTCTAATTTGGTAACCTCCAGCTAAATTTAAAATCTCAATTCCATGACCTTCTTGCAAATATTTATTATTAATTTTTTTTACTTGTGATTCTAAATCAGGTGGGTTTTCATCAAAAATCAAATTGATTTTTTTTTGAGTTAAAGGATCTGGGCTAGCAAAAAGTAAAGCTTCGATTATTTGTTGAACATCTTTCAATTTTTTTCCAACCGATGGATATCTATTCTATCAAACAATTTATTTTGAAATACTTTTACTTTACATAATCTGATTAAATCCAAAAGTGCGAGAAAAGTAATTATCATTTCTATTTTATTTTCACAATTTGATAATAACCTATTAAATGACAAAATTCCATCTCCATCAAAACTTTGTAAAATATGTTCTTTTTTATAATCTAGACTTATTATCTCTCTTTCAAGTTCATAAGAAGTAATAACAGGCATTCTATCCATCGCCTCTTTAAAATATTTAGCTAAATCAAAAAGCGAAACTTCTTTGACTAATGATTCAATTTGTTCAATGTTTTTAATTTCTTCAATAATACCTCGAGAATGTCGACTGCTTTGTTCATTCCATCTTTTTGATAGTTCAATTGATAAACCCTTATATTGTTGATATTCTAATAATTGTTCTACTAATTGCGTACGAGGATCAATTGGTTCACCATCTTCATCAAGTATTGGACGTGGTAGTAACATTTTCGATTTGATTTTCATTAGAGTTGCGGCCATCAGAATAAATTCTCCTGCAATTGAAAGATTCATTGTTTTCATATCTTCAATAACTTGGAGATATTCTGAAGTTATATTTGAAATTGGTATATCATATATATCAATTTCATCTCTGCGAATGAAATAAAGCAATAAATCAAGTGGTCCTTCAAACTGATCTAATTGAACCTTATACACCTGATGCTCCAAAATTCAAACCCATTGCATTTCGAGCTTTATCAATATAATGTTCTGCAACTAAACCAGCTTTTTCTGCACCTTTATTCAGACTATCAAATACAAAATCTTTATGATTTTCAAGATAAATTCTTTTTTCTCTAAACGGTTCAAAGTATGACCAAAAACATTCAAATAATTCTTTTTTAACATCGCCATATCTCATTCCTGGAGTCATAAAACGTTCGGTTAATTCTTCTTTTTCTGATTTATCCAAAAAAAGTGAAAACAGATGAAATAAAGCTGTATCAGTATCTTTTGGCTTTTCAATATCTGTAGAATCGGTTACAATTGACATAAATTTTTTACGAATATGTTTTTCATCACCAAATATGGGAATTGTGTTTCCGTAGGATTTGCTCATCTTTTGCCCATCAACGCCAGGAATTAATTTTGTTGACTTTTCAATATCAGCCTCAGGAACAATAAATACTTCTCCATAAATATTATTGAATCGGGTTGCAATATCTCTTGTAATCTCTAGATGCTGTTTTTGGTCCTGTCCTACAGGAACAATTTCACCACCAAAAAGAAGAATATCTGAAGCCATTAATACAGGATATGAATAAAGCCCCAAATTAGCAGATAAACCCTTCGATAATTTATCTTTATATGAGGTTGAACGATCTAAAAGTCCCAAATTAACAATATTTGATAAAAGCCAAGTAGATTCGCATACTTGTGATACATCACTTTGAACCCAAAAAGTTGATTTCTCAGGATCTAGACCTAATGATATAAAATCCATAGCTGCATTTATTGTATTATTCATTAAGAGATCTTTATCCTGAATTGTTGTTAAGGCATGATAATTAACTATAAAACAAAATAAATCATTTTCATTTTGATATTTAATCATTCGCGACATCATTCCAAAATAGTTACCTAAATGAAGTTCCCCTGAGGGTTGAATACCACTTAAAACTCTTTTCATTAAAACGATTCCATAAAAAGATATGGTTTCCACGCAATTTGTTTATCATGAATAAATTTTTGGAAATAATGTATTTTATTGGGTTTTGCAGGTTTTTTACTTAATGGCATCTTCGCTTCATCTGGTGTTCTATTCCCTTTTTTTCTATTACATTTTTGACAAGCCACAACTAAATTTTCCCAAGTGTCTTCTCCTCCTCTATTTTTTGGCATTACATGATCCATCGTTAGCGGTCCTTTTTTTGAGGAACAGTATTGACATTGATAATTATCTCGAACTAGAATATTTTTTCGAGTGAGAATTACATCCA
>JAYZKF010000122.1:0-5425 GCA_036163755.1 Fidelibacterota bacterium | reverse complement strand
ATCACCCACATAAGCAATCTCATCATCAGATAATTTGTATTTTTCTTTCAAAGCTTCATAAGGAGGTATTTTATTAAGTGTCCCGTTGTATACATCTTCAATCTTTAATTCTGTTGCTCTTTCTTCTGTGGCACTTGAATACCTTCCAGAAATTAGAGCGAGTATCATCCCAGCTTGACGAATTAGAGCTACTGCGGCACCATCAGAAACAGAAAATTTTTTTAATTCTAAGTTGTCTTTTCCTTTATAGAGAGAACCATCAGTCCATACTCCATCAACATCAGAAATAATCATTTTTATTTTATTAATATCATACATCAGGCGTTCACCAATTCAAATATTTTCTTGACTATAATCAGTAATTCTTCAAGTTTATCTAAAGGCCATTGTGTAGAAGCATCTGATTTTGCTGAAGATGGATTGTCATGAACTTCCATAAATAAACCATCAGCTCCTGCGGCAATAGCTGACTTTGCTAATACAGGAATCATTTCTCGATGACCTCCAGTTGTTGAATTTGCACCTGGCAATTGACATGAATGGGTAGCATCAAACACTACAGGATAACCCGATGATTTCATTATAGGTATTGCTGTCATATCTGAAACTAAATCATAACCAAAAGATGTACCACGTTCAGTAAGTAAAATATTATTGTTTCCAGTTGAACTTACCTTTTCAGCAGCAAAAGTCATTTTACCCGGTGCAAGAAACTGCCCCTTCTTAATGTTAATTGTTTTCCCAGTTTCCCCAGCAGCCAATAACAGATCGGTCTGTCTACATAAAAATGCTGGTATTTGAAGAATATCTACAACTTCAGCAACAGTATTGCATTGATCAGGGAGATGCACATCAGTTATAACTGGAACACCTATTTCTTTTTTTACATCGGATAAAATCGATAAACCTTCATCCATATCAGGACCTCGAAACGAATCAGATGCTGTTCTATTAGCCTTGTCAAAAGAACTTTTGAAAATAAAGGGAATATTAATTGAATCTGCAATAGAACTAATTGATTCCGCCATATGTAAACTATGATCTCTTGATTCAATCACACATGGTCCAGCAATCAAAGGAAGTTTTTCTCCTCCAAATTCAACATTTCCAATTTTTATAGTTTTACTCATCTAAGTTCTCTTTTTCAAATTCTTTACTGATGCTTTAATAAAATCCCGAAATAATGGATGTGCCTTACTCACTCTACTTTTCAATTCAGGATGAAATTGACCTGCAACATACCAAGGATGATCTGGTAATTCAATGATTTCAACCAAATTGAGTTCACTGTTTATTCCAGAAACCTTGAGTCCATTCTTTTCTAAGCGTTCGCGGTACCGGTTATTAACCTCCCAACGATGACGATGACGTTCTGAAATCTTTTTTTGACGATAGGCAGTATAAGTTTTTGTGCCAGGTTTAATTTCACAACCATAAGCACCTAATCGCATAGTACCACCCTTTGCCTTAATCGCACGCTGTGATTCCATAAGATCAATAACTGGATATGGAGTCTTCTTATTGAATTCTGTACTATTTGCATTTTTTAACCCGCAAACATTGCGAGCAAATTCAATCACAGCACACTGCAGACCTAGGCATATACCTAAAAAAGGAATATTATTTTCACGGGAATATTTACATGATAAAATTTTTCCCTCTGATCCTCTAGAACCAAAACCAGGAAGGAGTAGAATTCCATCCATTTTGCCAAAAATCTGTTCTGCATCTTTATCTGATTTTATATCTTCAGTTGCCACCCAATGAACATTCACTCTTGCATCATTTTCTACACCAGCATGAATAAAGGATTCTAATACACTTTTATATGCATCAGGGAGTTCAGTATATTTTCCGCACATCGCAATATTAACCTGGTGTTTAGGTTGTTTATATTTAGAAATAAAATTTTCCAAGTAAGAAACATCTACTTTCCCTGGCAACTGTAGACGTTCCATGATAATATCGCCTACATGCTGTTTATAAAGAGTCAATGGAACCTCATAAATACTTTCTACTTCTGTTCCTTCAATTACGTGATCTGGATTCACATTTCCAAAAAGACCAATCTTTTGTTTAACATCTTTTGTTAATGGGTATTCGGTACGTGCAAGAATCATATCAGGAGTAAGACCAATCTCCCTTAATTTCATTACAGAGTGCTGAGTTGGCTTGGTTTTCAATTCTTCACTAGCTATTATGTAGGGGACGAGTGTAACATGCATGATCGTATGATTATGATAACCAACTTCAAGAGATAATTGTCGAATTGCTTCCATAAAAGGTTGGCTTTCAATATCCCCAACTGTACCTCCAACTTCACAAATTACTATATCATACTTTTTTGGAGTATTAACTAATTTAATCCGTGAAATAATTTCGTCAGTAATATGTGGAATAACTTGTATAGTGGCTCCTAAATAATCACCTCGACGTTCTCGATCTAAGACAGTGCTATATACTTGCCCAGAAGTGGCATTATTGATTTTACTCATATCTATATCTATAAATCTCTCATAATGCCCTAAATCAAGATCAGTTTCAGAACCATCATCCAACACGAAAACTTCGCCATGTTGATAAGGATTCATTGTTCCAGGATCAACATTTAAATAAGGATCTAACTTCAAAATTGTAACACGTAAACCTGCACTTTTAAGTAAATAGCCAATGGATGCTGCTGCTATGCCTTTACCTAATCCAGAGATTACGCCACCTAGCACAAAAATATATTTTACTGGGGTTTTAGTTGCCAATTTTAATTTCCTAAATTCTTTTTTAAATCATCCATCGTATCAATTCCCTTATTTACCTTTTCAGTTAAGACTACTTTGATGCGAATTCCATTATCCAAAGCCCGGTATTGTTCAAGTTGAAACTTTATTTCATTTTTAGAAGGTTCTAAAGAAGTAAATTTATCTAAAACACTTTTACGATAAGCATAGATGCCCATATGATGATAGTAACCTCCAGCCTCAGATTCAATTGGATCTCGTCTGAAATTTACAGCAAATCTTTCCCTATCCAGTAAAACTTTTACCGTATTAGTATCAGTTAGTTTTTTTGCATCCATATTCATTCCTGCTACGGTAGCCATTTCTATAGTTTCATCTTCAAATTGACTAACTAATAAATCTATAAGATTTGGATCGACCTGGGGCTCATCTGCCTGAATATTAATTATAACTTCCACGTCCTGATCAGCTATTACTTCAGCAATTCTATCTGTGCCTGAGATATGATCTTTGGAAGTCATAACATATTTTATTTTTAATTTTTTTAAAGCATCAGCTGTATCATCAGCATCAATAGCCACTATCACATCATCCAATGATTTGGCTTTCTTTGCTTGGTCGAATACATGTGCTACCATTGGTTTATTATCAATAGGATAAAGAATTTTTTTAGGAAATCTTGTGGAATGAAGTCGAGCTGGTATTACGGCAATTATTTTCATTGATACAAATTACTTGTTGAGACTAGAGGCAGTTTCAGGAATGTTGAAAAAATCAATTCAAACTCAACAAACCTAAAATCATTACTAAACATAAATAAAATCAAAAATAATATAATTCAAATTTAGGAGAACCTTTCTTTTGCGACAAGAAGGTTCAAATAGATTTTATTCGAATCTCAAGGATTCAATTGGATCTAAATTTGCTGCTCGCCACGCTGGATAACTTCCAAATCCAATGCCAATTAGGGAACAGACTAATAAACCATAAAAGGCCCAATCAAAAGGAATAACGGCTGATACATTCATTACCACTGCCACCAAATTGCCAGCTGCAATACCTAGTATAACCCCAACAATTCCTCCAAATTGACTTAAAAAAACAGCTTCAGTTAAAAATTGGGTAAGAATATGTCCGCGGGTAGCTCCAATTGCTTTACGTATACCAATCTCTTTAATTCTCTCCGTAACGGATACAAGCATGATATTCATAATACCAATTCCAGCAACCAACAGGGCAATGACGCTCACTGAAAAAGCAAATATTTTTACACCGCCTGTAAATGAACCAAAAGTTTCAATAAGTTCTGTGTTAGAGGTGATTTCAAAATCATTTTCCTTTTCAGGTGGAACTTTGCGAATTGCCCTCATAATACCAATAACTTCATCTTGAGTTTTATCATAATCTTCAGCTGAAGCAGCTTCAACAGTTATACCCAATGAAGTCCATTTATCAGAAAATTTTTGTAGATAATTTGTGATGGGTATTAATATAAAGTTATCCTGACTACCTCCAAATAATTCTCCTTTCCGCTCAACAGTCCCAACAACAGTATAATTTAATCCCTTGATTTGAATCACTTTTCCTAAGGGATCTTCAAATGGAAAAAGCTTATCAATAACATCTCCACCCAGGAGACAAACATTTCTTGAAAATTGTACATCATCCTGAGTCAGGCTTCTACCATCTTCGACAAATGTATTAAGTGTTCTTAGAGCATTTTCATCACCACCAGAAATTTCTACTGTTTTATTTACAAGCTTATCTTTATATCTTATTGATCTTTCCTGTTCACTATCAACTACGCTGACTAAAATTGGTAACTTCGCACGTTCTTTTAATAGTTCATATTGTTTGTAATCAATATTTTTTCGATTCCTATATTCTGATCTCCCTCGACCAAATTGAATTGCTGGAGTTTTTTGTATAAAAAAAGTATTGGTACCAAAAACATTTAAACCTGATTCAATTGATGTTTCCAAAGTTCTTATTGCAGTCATAACACCAATAACTGAAAATACACCGATAGATATACCAAGTAGAGTAAGTATTGCTCTTAACTTATTTTGACGAATTGCTTCAACTGTCATTCTCATACTTTCACGAAGTACACTTTTTAATTGACTTTGACCAATCATAAACTATTCATAACGTAAAGCATCAATGGGGTCAAGACGAGCTGCGCGGTAAGATGGCACTACTCCTGATAACACACCGACTAATACACTTAATAAGATTGAAGTAAAGGCTAACCATAAGGGCATTGTAGAGGGAAAAAACTTATTAATTACAAAACTTAACCCACTTGCCATTAGTAACCCTATCAATCCACCTATCAGACAAATCGATATAGCTTCCATTAAAAATTGAGTTAAGATCATATTTTTTGTTGCACCTATTGCTTTTCGAACACCGATTTCTTTTGTGCGTTCTTGCACAGAAACAAACATAATATTCATGATCCCGATTCCACCAACTACTAATGACAAAATAGTAATAAAAATTCCGGTTCCACCAATTGCAAACTTGATCTGATTATATTGCCTCTCAAATGCCTCAGTTTGATTTATTGCGAAATCATCTTTCTGTGAAGGCTTCAACCCTCTAGTCTGCCTCATAATTCCATAAAGTTCATCTTTTGCATCTACAATATTTTCTGGAGGAACTTTTACGCTAATACGAATAAACCC
>JAYZKF010000121.1:0-6334 GCA_036163755.1 Fidelibacterota bacterium | reverse complement strand
TTTGCTAAACGTATTGTTCCAAATAATAATGGAATAAAACTTATAACAACTTTCAAAATATTGGATAAACCATCTACGTAAACACTATAGATTAGAACAGAGGGTACAGCACAAAATGATATTGTGTCAGCTAGAGAATCAAACTCCGTTCCAAATCTTGAGGTTAAACCCATAAGTCGTGCAAGTTTACCATCAATAACATCAAAAAATATTGCAACCATCATTATCCATCCAGCTTGTATTGGTTCCCCATTTTGAATGAGTGTAATAGCGAAAAAACCCAAAAACATATTGAAAACTGTAGCAAGGTTAGGAATAAAAGTACGTTTTAGTCGCTTAGTATTGTCTTTACTCATAAAGTACCAATAATTGTTTCCCCACCAATTACCTTCTGGCCAACTTCAACCTTAAGGGTTATTTTTTTTGGCATAATAATATCAGTTCGACTTCCAAATCTAATAAATCCAAGCCTATCTCCCTTATTCAATTTCATATCCTCTTTAGCATAACATAAAATTCTTCTAGCAATTAAACCAGCGATTTGTTTGATTTTATACTTTCCAGATTCATTATTTATAATTGTTATTACTTGTTCATTCTCATCAGATGCAATATGGTTAAATGCTGCAAGAAATCTTCCCTGTTTTCGCTCTACAGATTCTACCAAACCATCAATCGGTACACGATTTACATGAACATTGAATACATTCAAAAAAATGGAAACTAATTGAGAGGATTCTCCAATATTAGAATCATTTATATATTCAATTTTAACAACTTTTCCATCAGCAGGAGCAACAACGATTGATTTTTCAGATGGAATTGATCGAACAGGATCCCTAAAAAAATTGAGACAGAATAAAAACAATGAGCCAAGTATGGCATATAGTATAATTAAAACAAAATTATTTGATGCATGAGCATATACACCAATTGGGAATGTAATAAATAACAATGGAATTAAAATTATTCTACCTTCTTTTGCGATCATTTATTTCAACCTAATATTAGAGTTCGATCTAAATAACGACCTCTGCGCCAAATCTTGAGTTTTAATTTATCTCCACTTCTATAATTTTTAATTGCTAAAATTTCATTAAAATCATCTATATTTTTTACTTTCTTCCCTTCTAATTCAACAATAACATCTTCAATTTCAAGTTTAGCTTTTGAAGCTGGTCCATTTTTTAATATTTCTTTTACAAATAAACCTTCATAAAAGGGAATATTTAAGTAAGCTGATATTCTTGGATTTAATGTATAAACATTAAATCCAAGTTTACCTCGATTAATGCGACCTTTTCTTTTTAATTCCTCTGCTATACTACGTGCTCTATTTATCGGTATAGCAAATCCAAATCCACTAGATCCTTTTGAAGAATAATCACCGCTATATACAAATGTATTTATTCCTATTAATTCTCCTTTAGAATTCACAAGGGGACCACCACTATTACCCGAATTAATTGCAGCATCGGTTTGAATCATATTTTGATATACTTTTCCATCCTGTAATCCAAAATCTAAATTTTTTCCACTAATTATACCAATTGTTGCAGTGGGTTGCTGATTCGCATCAAATAGTCCGAAAGGATTTCCCAATGCAATAACCCATTCTCCAATAATGAGATCATCTGAATTTCCCATATTAACATAAGGAAAATTTCTACCATCTAATTTTAAAACAGCTAGATCTGTTAACTCATCCCAACCAACAAATTCAGCATCATATTGTTTTCCTCCTGTAATAGTTACGATAATTTTAGAAGCATTTTCAACAACATGATAATTAGTAATAATATATCCATCTGGACTAATTACCACTCCAGAGCCATTTGACTCTACTTCTATTGGTCGGAATGGCATAAATCGAAATGGACTTTGAAATTCAATGCCCTTCACATTAATTCCTACTACTGCAGGACCGACTTCTTTTATTGAATTTGTAATCGCATTTTGACGAGAATTATCAATTGATTTTTGACTTACAAGAATGCCAGTTAGAGCAATAATACAGTATATCTTAATTAATTTCATAATCAACTTTTGTCAGGACTAAACCTTGAGGAGGAGCTTTTATAACATGAACATTTTCTTTAGGATTTTTAATCAAATTTTTAAAATCTTCAAATTCATATTTACCTTTTGATATTTCTACCATTGTTCCAACTAAGTACCTTACCATATGATGTAAAAACCTGTTTGCAACTACATAATAATTTAACACTTGGTCTTCTTCTTTCCATATTGATTCATATACTATACATCGATAGTGCTCTAATTTTTCATTATTCTTACTGAAAGAAGTAAAATCATTTTCTCCTATAAGTATATTTGCAGCTTTATTAAGTACATTTATATCCAAAGGATCAGTATGCCATGTGAAATTTCTATCTAGAATAAATCCATTAGTTCTTATTCGATATTGATAATGTCTTTTATTTGCAGAAAATCGTGCATGAAAATTCTCATCAACCTTAGATAATTCCATTACTTTAATATCACGTGGAAGATTTCCATTCAATGCATCTTTTATTTTTTCAGGTCTCATCTCAATATTGATATCGAAGTGAGCAGTTTGACCGGTAGCATGTACTCCCGTATCTGTTCGTCCAGCACCATGTATTCTAATTTTTTCATCCTTATTAATCTTACTTAAGGCTAGTTCTAATTCACCTTGAACGGTCCTCTCATTTTTTTGCAGCTGCCATCCTCGGAATCCTGTACCATCATATTGAATAATAAATTTATAACGTGCCAATTTTACTTAATGCCCAAAAAGCCAATGAAATTAATGAAAGTTGGGAAAAATGAATTAATCTGAAATTAACTGGTTTAACAACACCCCTTGGAAAAATGTTTCCATATCCTCTAAGCTTCATAGCAATAGCAATATCATCGGCCCAATGAAGTTGATATAGAATCAAGCTTGGTAATGATTTAGCTGCTATTTTAATTTTTTGGATATGTGTATGTCCCGTATCAAATCCTAATGATCGTCTAGTTTTTATAAGAGAATCCCAATTAGATTGTACTGTTGGATAAAAACGCAACGTTGTTGATAAAAACACAAAGATTTTTTCCGGCCATTTCCATGCTAAATTAGCTTTAACCCACATACTTCGTAAAATGTTTACAAAATCTTCACTATCTGAACTTTTAAAGAACAATGACATTGCACTAATCATAAGTATTATTTTAATAAATCCAAAAAAAGCTTCATTAATAATCTGATTTATAGAATTATCTGTTAGGAAAAAAGAGAAAACCAAATAAAAAAATAACATCATAGGAAAATAATACAATATTGGTTTTAAATTTGAAAAAATATCTAAAATTGATGTTTTGTAGGATAAAATAGTAATAATTAGAATAATAAAATAAATAAACCATTCTTGATAATTGCTTGTCATTAACACGGCTATAGAAAAACAAAAGAAAAAATAAAGTTTTACAATCGGTTGTTTAAACATTATTAAATATTAATTATTATTGAATAACCAAAACTTCCATTATGCATATTCTGATACGGATTTATATATACTTTTTTACTAACAGATAAACGCTTCAGATATAACACATCTATGACTGAAATAGCATGGTTTAATACTAATGCGCCGAACCCAAAAGTTGAAATTAATTTCATTTGATCACTAGTTATCCTCTTATCTTCAAATGCTTTCCTATTTGCTTCTGAATCCCAATTCCAATTCCATTTATTGTTAACTGGGTATAAATCATTTATTTCTCTATTTCTAAGATGTTCATTATTATAATCATCAATTGAATTATAATTCCCTATATCTACCCAATACTTATGATCTTTATCTGATGAAGAGAGCCTTGCATGTTGTGAAGCAAATGAAATATAATTCTTTTTTAAAATATTTGAGTATGTGGAAGTACCTACAATTGTTAGTATAATGCCAGATTCTACATAATTAAATACTTTTGCACGATCATTGTAATTAAGTGATTTCTGACCCCAGCCTGGAATTATTGCAGATTTAATTACAGGATCAATTTTATTCTCTAATCCATTCTGACCAATTATTAAACTAATTGAAAGAATAAAAGAGATAATTATTGTTTTTTTCGTATTGATATATAAACTCCTTGAATTAAAACCAGAACAAAACATATTATAGAAAATAGGTTCCCAAATCTAGCATAAAACGTCAAACTTTTATTTAGTAAAATTTTTCCTTTAAAAACTTCTTGATCGTAAAACTTAACTTTGTGCTTTACTCTACCAGATGGATCTATAATCCCAGAAATTCCAGTATTTGCACTTCTAATAATACCAGTTCTAAGCTCAACTGCTCGTAGTCTTGCTAATTCAAAGTGCTGCCTTACACCAGAGGAATTTTGTAGCCAGGCGTCATTCGCTTGAATAGTTAGAAATCTTGCACCATTATTTATAAAACCTCTTGCTATTGAAGGATGACTAGATTCATAACATATCATATTGCTAAAAGAAATTGTATCTATTTGGAAAACAGTGAATTCATTTCCATGTGTAAAATTTGCTTGTCCAAAATTTAACTTATTTAAAAAAGTGAATTTGTTTGATAAAGGTATATACTCTGCAAAAGGTACGAGCAATAATTTGTGATATATTTTATTTTCATTTAATCCAAAATATATTGATCCATTAAAAACTTTTCTTCCTAATGTATCCCTTTTGAAGTCTACAGTACCCATAATCAAGGGTATAGTAGTTTTACGAACTTTATTTTCATAAGCTTGCTTAGCTGAAGATACACGCATATATACCGGTAAAGCAGCTTCAGGCCATAAAACTAATTTAGGCTTCATATCATATGCTTTATTATTTAATGAATCCATAATCGAAAATAAAGTTTTTCTATAAGTTGGTTCCCATTTTTCATTTGGATTAATATTGGGTTGTAAAGCTGCTACTTCTATATCTTCCCAACTCTGAGTGTTTAATTGATTAATCCGAATTGTACCATATAACCAAGGAATAACAATTATAGCTAATAAAAGAATAATCTTTTTACCGTAAAAATAATTATTTCGTATTAGATAATAGATATAGACATTTAGTATCATAATCCAAAAGCCTACACCTTCAGATCCTGTAAAATCGATAATTTGTATTAAAGGTAAAAATTCGGTTTGAGTAATCGCTAAATTCGCCCATGGAAAACCCAAAGGTCCAAAACTGCGCAACCATTCCATAGTAACCCAAAGGAAAGGTATTAAAACCAAACCAGAATTGTTTTGTTTTTCTTCAATCCAAGCTATAGCCCAACCAAATATTGATAATATAAATGATAAATATAACACAGCACCTGTTAATGAAAGAAAAACAGGAACAAATGAAGCTCCAGAGTTCAAGCCTATCCAATAAAATGCTATTGAATTAAAAATTATTGCGGATAGAAATGTAAATCTCGCTGAATCATTCTTACTTTGATTCAACCAGAGATGAATTAAGGGAACAAAGCCAAACCAAGCCATTAAACCTGGGATAGGTGGATATGATATACCAACTAAAACCCCAGAAACAATGGCTAACTGAATTGGAGAAAAGTTTAAAATTTTTCTCATAAATTATTTTCTATCTAAATATAATTGCAAAAAAATGGCTGCTGCTGTTTCATCTATAAGACTCTTATTGTGACCAGTTTTAATATTTTGCAAAATAAGGGATTTTTTTGCACTAACTGAACTGAAACGTTCATCCTGCAGAACAATTGGAATAATACTCTTATTTTTTATGAGATTGAAGAACGACATTACTTTTTTTGTTTGGGCTGTATTTTCTCCTTTTAAACCTTTTGGAAAACCTAAAATAATTTTTTCAACATTTTTTTCTTCAATTATTAATGAAATCTGGTTTAATAAATCATCATGATCAGTATAAGTAATAGATTTGAATGGCTTTGCAATAATTTTTGTTGGGTCTGAAAGGGCTAAACCTACTCTCTTTTCTCCAAAATCAATGGCAAGGAATCTTCCCATTAGTTTTTAATAGTAATTAAAGTTTTGTTCTTTCAACGGAATCAATACTTTTTACTTTAGATATATTTCTTACTATACGATCAAATTCCTTCAAGTTTTTAACTTGTAAAACAAATATTGCAGTTGCTATAGTATCTTGCACTTTAATATCAACAGATGTCATATTAATATTCAGTTTAGAAATAGTTTCTGTTATATCTTTTAATAGACCTTTACGATCTTGACCAATAGCCTTCATACGAATATTAAAAAGATCTTTGCGACCTACTTCCCAATCGACTGAAACAAGTCGGTCAGACTCTTCATCTAATAAAGGAAGACTAGAACAATTTGCTCTATGCAC
>JAYZKF010000120.1:0-3871 GCA_036163755.1 Fidelibacterota bacterium | reverse complement strand
AAATAACCATCTAATAACCCAACACTTTTGGTTAGTTCAACAACTTTCTTTGCTTCAGCAAAATTACGACCTAGTGGTTTTTCGCAGGCGACTCCAATTAATTCACCCTTTCCACTAGAAATTGCATCTGCGATTTCTTCAAAAGTTTCAATACGGGCAAAATTTGGTGAACATACCCATAATGCATCAATATTTGGGTCAGCAATCATTTCAGTAATTGAATCATATGCCTTTGCATCATTTCCAACACCAATATTTTTTGCTAAAGCAGCCGATTCTTCTGCAGATGATTTTGTTCTAGACATCACTCCCATAACATCGACATTTCTAACAGAAATTAAGGATTGAATATGAAAACGAGTGATAAACCCGCCACCAATAAAGCCTATGCCTAAATGTTTTTCACTCATAGAATCAAACTGATTTTAAATCTTCTTCAGTTACTTCAGGATCATCTCTAAAGAATAAGAAAAATATTATTCCCATGATTATACATAGGGTTGCTGGTACTAAGAAAAATTGCCACCAAATAGTTTCTCCAGCTGGTGTTTTAAATGTATCCCATATATATCCAGTAAATAAAGTGCCCAAATAATTACCCATTCCCCACGTTGCGAAAATAAATAAAGCTTGGGCAGAGGCTCTCATATCATCGGTAGCTTTTTTATTTGTGTAGATATTTCCAGTTACCATAAAAAATGCATAACCAAATCCATGCAATGACAATGCAGCAACGATTACCGGAAGACTTGGAATGGTAAATAGAAGGTATCTTAAAGGCCAGGCCATAATACCAATGAACATTGTCCAGCGGATCCCAATTTTTTTAATAGCAACGTGTAATAAAAATGTTAGTACTAAAACTTCAGATATTTGAGCGACTGTTTTTGTTGCAGTTAACCAAGCTTCAGTAGCTCCCATATCAAGAAGAAAGGGACCAGTTGGTATATAATAGAACTGCATTTCTGTTGTAACGACAAAAGCAACAAGCATAAAGATTAGAAAATTTCTATCTTTAAGCATTCCAAATGCTTTTACAAAAGCAAACGGGTCTTGTTTACTCTTAACGGGTTCAGTTTTAGGTAAGGTAAAACTATAAGCTCCCATTAATGCAGAGACACCAGCTGCGATTAGTAGTAAGTCACTCATTTCAGTTAGGTTTTCAGTCTGCCAATTGCTTCTGATAAAAGTGACAATCCATCCAATTGCAATCCATCCAATTGCACCCCAAACTCTGATTTTTCCAAACTCTTCATCCGCATTTTCTAGATGTCTAAAACAAATAGAATTTGTAAGCACAAGCGTTGGTGCGTAAACAAGACAATGGGCCATCATATACCACCACATTGGAGCAAATTCAGTTTGAATAGCTGTTTGATAAAGTAGAAATGCTCCCAAGACGTGTGCAATTCCAAGAAATTGTTGTGATTGCATTAGTCGGTCTGCAACTTGCCCACCAATAAATGGAGCAACAATACAAGCTAACCACATACAACCATAGATGCCGGCTATTTCTGTGCCGCTGAATCCTATCTTTTCAAGGTGCGCCCCAAGTGCAGTAGTCCATGCTCCCCAAATAGCATACTGAAGGAACATCATTATAGCGAAACGCGTTTTATTATTCATAAAATGTTCTCCAGATTAAATTAAACTAATCTTCTATTTTTTGGATCCCATTCAATCCGACGACCTTTCAGATAAGATTCGGTTGCCATAGCACATGCCACAGCTTCATGGAATGCAACTTCAATATTACACCGTGGCTGTGAGCCATCACGAATTGAATCAAGCCAGTCTTTAATATGAAGATGAGTTGGATCTACACGCTTCCCTTCACGATAAGTATATAAGAGTCCCTTTTGAGCAAAGTAGCGTGATGTTGCAGAAGTAACTCCATCAACTTGTTTAGAACCTGGAGAATAAGTGTAAATAGGGTAACCTGGATTAATAATACCGTTTTCAAGACGTTCTTTATATTGAGTAGATAGTTCATCTGCGGTAACTATAAAACCATGGATTGATCCACCGCCACTTTGGCCACCCATTTGCATTGTTGCATCATGACCCATTATACGATTTCCTCTTGGATTACTACTTGATAGACTTGCACTATATAATACGGTTAGGTCTTTTTCAGGGTATTCGAAAGTAGCATGCCACACATCAGGGACATCTCTTCCATCTTTATAAAAATATATACCACCAGATGCAGAAGCATATTTGGGAATTCCAATATCCATAATTTGATTTACTGCATCAAAGTCATGTGACATAAGATCACCAGAAAGACCCGTTCCATAATCAAACCAACAGCGCCATCTAAAGAAACGTTTAAGGGCTTCTTCTCCGAAAGGAACTTTGTTTGGAGATGGCTCTTGAAATGTATCCCAATCAATGGTGTTTTTATTTCCATCAGGATGAATATCCCATACCCAGGCACCCCAAGGTGAATTACGATTGGTAGCAATCTCAACTAAATTCACAGGTCCAAGGAGACCTTTTTGATAGATTTGTTTAGCTTTTTCATTTGCCTCAACCTGTCGATTTTGATGTCCAAGTTGAAAAGTAATTCCATTTTCTTTTACGGCATCATAAACTTCAACAGCTTCATCAAATGTTCTGGTCAATCCTTTTTCGCAATATACATGTTTTCCAGCTTTTGCTGCGGCAACTGAGATTTTTGAATGCCAATGATCCGGTGTTGCTATAATTACCGCATCAATTGCATCATTAGCAAGAAGTTCGGTGTAATGACGGTATCTAGTAGCACCAGATTTAGGTTTTCCGCCAGGGCGAACTTCATTTAATGAAGCATTTAATCCGAGTTCAGCTCGATTATCAAATAAATCACAAACTCCAACTAATGAACAATTCAAATCATCCTGACTCATAAATGTTGCGAATTGTTTATCTAATTTATTTTTTTGAGAATTTTTGTAGGCTGTATCTGTCCATCCTTTGGTGGCAAACCCTGCTCCACGAACCAAATGGCCACCTCTTCCACCATATCCAATTACACCTATATTTAGATGCCGGCTATTTGACAATGTTTTCACCACATTTGGTGCTGATTTTTCTTGAACTAGATCTGATAATAAGTTTGCTTTCTTTTCAGCATCTCTTTTCATCTTGCGCCATAAGTTTGCTAGAAAAACACCCGCAACTGGCACTGTTGCCAAGCCTTTAATTAAATCTCTTCTCTCTAAATTTGTATTTTTTGAAGGTTTTCCTTTTTTGCTCATTATATTACTCCTTTAATTCTTATCAATGCCTGGAAGAAAGCGATCCAGACCAATAATATGACTAGTTGGGAAACAATAGAGTACCCAAAGGGCACAAGCTTCGATCAAATTTTTATTTACAATTAAATAGCTGCCTTCACCAGGTCTCCCATATTCTAGCCCCAATAATGGTGGTGCAAATAGATAGTATAAACAAACAAACGTCATACCAGCTAATGATCCATATCTAGACAATAGACCTAATAGAAGGGACACTCCAACTAATGTAAGTCCCCACATATTTACATAGTCAGAAATAGAAAGCAATGTTGGATTAGCAACTATAGTTTTTGCCAATCCAGAGAATATCCATTTTGAATCCAATAGGTAAGCAGCTGATGACCAATATGGATTAATTAGTTTTGATACGCCTTCATATAAAAAATGCCATCCAATTAATACCCTTAAAACCACTAATCCATAAAATTGAAATTCATTATCTTTAATAGATGAATGTAAACTAGCCATTCTATCCTCCCTATTTAATTGGATATTTAATAAAATTGAAGGACTAATGATAAGGGCTATTGATTCTATAAAACAAGTATGAATTTTTATTTAAGTCTACATTGTTTAAGATTCAAAAATAA
>JAYZKF010000119.1:0-3325 GCA_036163755.1 Fidelibacterota bacterium | reverse complement strand
TCTTCCTGACGATGTATCTCATCTTCAGATATATGTTCTTCCTTCCCAGAATCTTTTAAATGATGAATAGCATCCCGTCGGATATTCCTAACAGCGATTCTGCCTTCTTCAATCAATTGATGAACATATTTAATTAGGTCTTTTCTACGCTCCTCTGATAAAGGTGGAATTGGAATAAGAACAGAGTTGCCATTGTTATTTGGTGTTAAACCTAAATTAGAATCCATAATTGCTTTTTCAATATCTGGAATTAAAGTTTTTTCAAATGGTTGCAATGTAATGAGCCTAGGTTCAGGAACAGAAATTGTGGAAACTTGATTCAAAGGCATCATTGAACCATAATATTCAATTTGAATGGAATTTAATATATCTGGATTTGCACGACCTGTCCTTACTTTTGTTAACTCTATCCTTGCATGCTCAATCGCTTGATCCATTCTCTTAATAGCGTCTTTTTCAATATCTTCAAACATTAATTATTGTTCCAATAGATTCACCTAATATTGCCTTTTTCAAATCACCATTTTTATTGATATTGAAAACATGAATTGGTAACATATTTTCTTTACACAATGTAATAGCTGTTAAATCCATAATACGAATATTTTTATTTAAAACCTCTGAGTATGATATCTCATCATATTTTACTGCATCAGAATGTAAAAATGGATCTTTATCATATACACCATCAACTTTGGTACCTTTCAAAAGAACATTAGCTTTTAATTCTTTGGCTCTTAGAGCTGCAGCAGTATCAGTAGTAAAGTATGGATTGCCAGTACCTCCAGCTACAATAACAACTCGGTTTTTATCTAGATGTCTTAAAGCTCTACGTCTGATAAATGGTTCGGAAATTTGTGAAACTGAGATTGCTGACAATGTCCTTGTCTCAATTCCTTCTTTTTCTAATGCATCTTGAAGACTTATCGCATTCATAATAGTTGCTAGCATTCCTAAGTAATCTCCAGTAACACGATCCATTCCTTTAGTAGCAGCTTCCATTCCACGAAAAATATTTCCTGCTCCAATAATTAATCCAATAGTGACATTTAATTCATGAATAGTTTTGATTTCAGAAGCTAATCGAGAAGCAACTAATGGGTCTATGCCAAATTCTTGCTTCCCAGCAAGAACTTCGCCACTTAGTTTTAATAGAATACGCCCGTACTTTGGACCAGGCATGATATTTTAATTAGGTTGCGTTTGTTCTTTTGATTCACCAACAGAGAAACGGGCAAATCGATTTATAACTATATTTTCACCTAAAGTGGATACTGCATCAGTAATTAGATCGCCAATTTTTCTATCTGGATCTTTAATAAATTGCTGTTCAATCAAACAAGATTCAGCATAAAATTTCTCAACCCTACCTTCTACAATTTTACCAATAATTTCTTTTGGCTTTCCTGATTCTTTTGCTTGATCAGTAAAAATTTCTTTTTCTTTATCTAAGAGTTTTTGATCAATATCTTCACGTGAGACTGAAAGTGGGCTTGTGGCTGCAATTTGCATAGCAATATTATGTGCTAAATCAGAGAATCCATCTGTTTTCGCAACAAAATCAGTTTCACAGTTTAATTCAACCAATACTCCTAATCTCCCTCCATGATGGATATAAGAAAAAACCAAACCTTCCTTAGCTGTTCTATCTCCTTTTTTTTCAGCTTTAGCAATTCCAGACTTTCTTAAATAATCTACAGCTTTATCAATATTTCCAGATGTTTCAACTAATGCTTTTTTACAATCCATCATACCAGCGCCTGTTTTATCTCTTAATTCTTTGACTACTGATGCATCAATGCTCATTTAACTTCCTCGACCTTTTCAATAGATTTTTCTTTAGTGTCATCATTAATTTGATTTTCTTTTTCTGATTTTTTTGAATCTTCGGATTTTATTTTATTATCATCAGAATTATTATCTGTTTTATTTGATTTTTTACCGGCTTTAGCTTCCAATATAGTATCAGCTATTACAGTCATAATTAATTGAATTGTTCTGATTGAATCATCATTAGCTGGTATGGGAAAATCAATATTGCTTGGGTCAGTATTGGAGTCTACTATTGCAATTATGGGAATACCTAGGCGACTTGCTTCGTTAACGGCTGTTGATTCCAAGTTTGCATCTACTACAATAACTGCATTGGGAAGTCTTCGCATGTCCTTAATTCCGCGATGTTGATCTGAAAGCTTGATCCTTTCCCTATTTAACATCTGGATTTCTTTCTTTGTCTGGTTCTCATATATTTGAGACCCTTCTTTTTCAAGTAGATTTAATCTCTTAATACTTTTCTTTATTGTAGAGAAATTTGTTAATGTACCACCTAACCAACGTTCAACGACATAAAACATAGAGCAACGATCAGCCTCTTGTTGGACAATATCTCTTGCCTGTTTCTTCGTACCAACAAATAAGAATTCAGCTTTATTCTTAGTTTTGGTTTGAATATAATTCAAAGCTTTATCTAAATAACGGAGTGTTTCTTCTAGATTAATTATATGGACACCATTCTTTTCCATAAGGATAAATGGTTTATAGTTAGGATGCCATTTACGTGTGACATGCCCATAATGGGCACCTGTTACTAATAAATCTTCAAATTTTACTTTTGTCATCAAACTATCTTTTAGAAAATTGAAATTTTTTCCGAGCACCGGGTTGACCATATTTTTTTCTTTCGACTTCTCGAGCATCACGTGTTAAAAGCCCTGCTTCTTTTAATGCTGGACGAAAACTATCACTAACTTGGTTTAATGCTCTAGCAATACCCAATCGAATTGCGCCTGCTTGGCCAGATAATCCCCCACCATTTACCACTACAGTGATATCATAAGATTCTCTTTGGTCAGTAATATCTAAAGGCTGCGTTACAACTATCCCAAGACTTTCGCGACAAACATAATCTTTAAATGGGCGATCGTTAATAGTGATATTACCCTTTCCTGGGGTCATATAAATACGAGCGATTGAACCTTTCCTACGTCCAATTGCATTATATACTGCTTTATTAGTCATTCAATATCTAATATTTTTGGTTGCTGTGCCATATGTGGATGATCAGGACCAGAATAAACCTTTAAATGTTTTATTATAGCTCTTCCTAATCTATTTTTTGGTAACATACCCCAAACCGCTTTCTCGACAATACTCTCTGGATTTGTTTTACGTAGATGATCTAGTTTTGTAAACGTTGTAGATCCTATATAACCTGAATGTTTAAAATAAGTTTTTTGAGTGTCCTTTTTACCTGAAACATTTATTTTTTCTGCATTAATTACTACAACAAAATCACCCATATCCATATTTGGCGTAAATGATGGCT
>JAYZKF010000118.1:0-5849 GCA_036163755.1 Fidelibacterota bacterium | reverse complement strand
TAGAATTCCTGTCTATGCTAATGTTTCTTCAAAAGCAATAAATAAATCTTCTAATATTAGACAAGCTTTAATTGATCAATTAGATCAACCAGTGAAATGGCATCAAACTATAACTAACATGGTTGCTGATGGTGTTAAATCTGGAGTCGAAGTTGGGCCAGGGAGAGTCCTCAAGGGTTTATCAAAAAGGATAGATCCTTCTTTAAATATGATTAGTGTAGAATCACATGAAGAAATTGTAAATTTTGAATATGTTTAAACTAGGAAATAAGGTTTCAATTGTCACTGGTGCATCAAAAGGTATTGGTAAAGCAATAGCTAAGATTTTTGCGCAAGCTGGGACACATGTTGTTTGTGTTAGTCGAACAAAAGATGATCTAAATATTCTTAAAAAAGAGATATTAAATGATGGTGGTTCTGTTTCAATCTATTCTTGCGATGTTTCTAACTTTGATGAAGTTGAGGGTTTAATTAGAAATACGGTCGAAGAATTTTCTAAAATTGATATTATTGTAAATAATGCAGGAATTACAAGAGATGGATTAATTATGAGGATGTCGGATGAAGATTGGAATACTGTTATTGATATAAATTTAAAAGGTACATTTAATGCTATAAAAGCAGTTAGCCGACAAATGATGAAACAGAGGTCTGGTAGAATAATAAATATTTCGTCAGTTGTTGGACTAAAAGGAAATGCAGGCCAAGCAAACTATGCTGCTTCCAAGGCAGGAATAATTGGTCTGACAAAATCATCATCAAAAGAATTAGCATCTAGAGGTATAACTGTTAATTGTATTGCACCTGGATACATTGCTACGGATATGACAGATCAATTAACTGATAAAGTAAAAGAAGAAATAATCAATCGAATTCCACTAGGCTATATTGGAAAGACAGATAATATTGCTGCTGCTGCTCTTTTTCTTGCTTCAGATGAAGCAGAGTATATTACTGGACAGACTATATCAGTAGATGGTGGTATGGTAATTAATTAACTAATAAGGAGAAAAAATGTCAACATTTGATAAAGTAAAAGAAGTCATTGTAGATAAACTTGGAGTTGAAGAGGATAAAATCACTGGTGAAGCATCATTTGTAGATGATCTGGGAGCAGATTCATTAGATACTGTTGAATTAATTATGCAACTAGAAGAAGAATTTGGACTAGAAATTCCAGATGAAAGTGCTGAGCAAATGACTACAGTACAATCAGCTGTGGATTATATCGAAGAAAATAAATAGAAATTAATGAATAAACGCCGAGTTGTTATTACGGGATTGGGTGCTTTAGCACCCAATGGAAATACCGTTCCCCAATATTGGGATGCTCTTATTAATGGAAAAAGCGGTATAGGATATATAACTGCTTTTGACACAGAAAACCTAAGTGTTAAAATTGCAGGTGAGCTATCAGATTTCGAGCCTGAAAACCATTTTGACAGAAAAGAATTAAGAAAATTAGACCCATTTACAATTTATCATATCGTATCATCTTCTGAAGCTATTTCTCAAGCGAAATTAGTTGACAATGTTGATTTAGATCGAGTTGGAGTAATGATCGGTTCAGGAGTTGGCGGTATACAAACGCTGGAAGATCAATGTGAAGTCTATAATTCAAGAGGTCAGCGAAGAGTATCACCATTTTTTGTTCCCCGTATGATTGCAAATATAGCAGCCGGAAATCTTGCCATCAAATATGGATTTAAAGGGCCAAACCAAACTATAATTTCAGCTTGTGCTTCAGGAACTGATGCCATTGGACTCGCTGCAAGAGCGATACAATACGGAGATGCTGATGTTATGGTAACTGGAGGTACAGAAGCGAGCGTTACAGGTTTGACAATCTCAGGATTTGCAAATATTAAAGCTCTATCTACTAGGAACGAAGATCCAGAAAGTGCTAGTAGACCTTTTGATTTAGAAAGAGATGGATTCGTTTTAGGGGAAGGATCAGCCACAATAATCCTAGAAGAACTTTCCCATGCAAGAAAAAGAGGAGTAGAAATATTAGGAGAATTAGCTGGATATGGATCAACAGATGATGCATTTCATATTACACAACCTTCTGAAGGAGGCAAAGGAGCAATTAGAGCAATGAAAAATGCTATTCAAGATGCCAATCTTTCTACTCAAGATATTGATTATATTAATGCACATGGAACATCAACTCCATTTAATGACAAAACAGAATCAGCAGCGATATCATCACTATTTAAAGAAACCGCTGAAAAGTTAAAAGTTAGCTCAACTAAATCAATGGTCGGCCATGCTCTAGGTGCTAGTGGTGCTTTAGAAGCAATAGCGTGTATTATGGCAATTCAAAATGATATTGTACCTCCAACTATAAACTACACCACTCCTGACCCTGAATGCACGCTTGACTATGTACCAAATGAATCACAACAATTAACTGTTAATGCAGCTTTATCAAACTCGTTCGGTTTTGGTGGTCACAATGGTGTTATTGCAATAAAAAAATGGGTTGAAGATTAAAACAAATTTCAGTGTATAATTATTTATATAAGTTCTTAAAGCCTCATCCCCTATATGAAGTAGAACAAAAATGTAAATATCGTTTTAGAAATAAAAAATATTTAGAACAAGCATTTTCACACAGATCAATCTCAAGTAAACCTAGAGAAAATTATGAACGTTTAGAATTTCTTGGCGATGCAGTAATTGATATTGTTGTAAGCCGAGAATTGATGAGAGAGTTTCCTGAAGGCGATGAAGGAATTTTAACTCAAAAAAGATCTGCACTTGTTCAAAAAACTTTTCTTGCATCAATGGGACAAATGTTAGGTTTATTAGATTTTATTAATATTGAAGAAACGGTTGATCTGAATCAAGAAAAAATTGCAAATAAACAATCTGCTAATCTTTACGAGGCATTGATTGGTGCAATTTTTTTAGATGGAGGAATAAAACCATCAAAAAAAATAATATTAAATACAATTTGGGCTAATCGATCAGAAGCTTGGAAATCAGTTAACCATAAAGGTCAACTAATAGAGTTTTGTCATATTCAACAATTGTCAAATCCTAAATTTCTAGTATCTAATGTGACAGGCCCTGACCATCAAAAATTATTTGAAGTACATGTGAAAATCGGTGATGAAGTTTTTCCTAGTGGAATAGGAACTAGCAAAAAAACAGCAGAGCAACATGCTGCTCAATACGCAATGGAAGCACTTGATAACTAAGTATCTATTTCCTTTATTTTATCTCTTATCCTAGCTGCCATCTCATATTCTTCTTTATCTATGGCTTTTTGCAATTGACGTTCCAATAATTGAACCTCTGGTTCCTGGTTTATTTCGCCTTCAATGGTTTCGGTGTCACTTTCCAAAATTAAAGCTTCATCCATAACATCATCAGCAACAAGGATGGGAGAATGCATTCTCAAAGCAACCGCTAAAGCATCACTGGGACGTGAATCAATTTCTTTATGGCCAAAAGAATTCGATTGAATATCAAGAATTGAAAAGAACACACCATCTTCAAGCTTGGTAATTTTTACAGATGATAATTTTCCTTCAATTCCATTAATTAAATTAACAATAAGATCATGAGTTAAAGGCCTTGGGGTGTCCATATACTCCATTGCCATAGCTATTGACTGTGCCTCATAAGCACCTACTAAAACTGGTAGTTTACGGTTGCCATCAAGTTCTTTTAAAATAACCGCATAACTGCGATTTGGATGGTAATAAGATATTTTTTGTATTTTGACAGGAATCATGATTTACTCTAAACTAAAGTTATACACCCATCAATTCTTGATCAACTTATTTTAGACAATATTTTTTTAAGTTGATCAATTTTTGTTACTGGCGTGGGATCTGTTTGATGTAAAATAGCACACCAATAACTAACCCAATCTCCATAATGGACTAGGTGAAGTAAACGATTAAACTGAGTATCACCTTCTAAAGATATTTTCTCATGAATAGAGGTAGTTTTTCCTATAATATCTTTAGTCGCAGTCTGCCTAGAGACGATTCTTGGATGATCTTCTACATCTGAAAACCAGATAATTGAAGTTTTCTCCATTAAAGTTTTATTGTTTTCCCAGCCCACTATCTCATTGTGATTCATTTCTGGCAAATCATTACAAAAGGCCAACATTTTAGCATTCTCACTTAATTGGCCTTTCCAACGCACAGCTATTATTCCAGTATACTCATTCTCTCCATATATAATTGGAACCGTTTTATATATTTTCTGAGCAGTTGCATAGGATGGGTTTTGGTCACTTTGATCGCAATATTTATCCCGAAAAACCTTTAATAAGTCCACACTTGAATTCAATTCCTGAATAAAGTTTGATGAAATAAATCCTATTTTATTTAAAAGAGACAACATCGGAACAAACGACAAAGCCAAAGCAGCGCGTGGCTGCAATCCACTTGGGATAGTGATTACGTCAAGATTGTTTTCAATTAATTGTTTTGTAAGTTCCCCACCAGTGGAAATTCCAACAGTCTTCCCCCCCTTTATTAATGCATCATTAAAACAACTCAAAGTTTCTTCCGTATTCCCAGAATATGATGAACAAATAACTAACGTATTTTCATTCACCCAATTTGGAAGCTTATAATTTCTCGAAATTACTAAAGGAATATTTAACTCATTTTTTGTTAGTAGTTTAACGAGATCCCCTCCTATTGCAGAACCACCCATTCCTGCCACAACGATATTTTGTATTTTTTCATAATCATTATGGAGCGTTATTTTTTTCCCAATATCTAAGGCTTGAATGATGTGATCCGGGAAATCAAATATGGATTTATGCATATTTTCTGGATCTATAGTATCATGATCTACCATTAAAATTTCCTATTTAAAATTAATTGCGTGTAACCTATCAAATTATCTCTCTTATCTTTTGAGATTGCTTCAAGGTTATTTTGAGATTTTGAAATATAATCTTTGATTAGCTTTTCTGTTTCCATCTTAATTCCATGCTCTTCAAAATATTCTTTATAGGCTGAGATTTCATTGTTTTCATTGATAAATCCTTCCCAACTTAATGAATCTTTTCCTCGTGCTAATATAGATAAAATCGTTTGCTTTCCTGAAGAGATATCACTGCCAAGACTTTTGCCCATTGTACTTTCATCAGCAAATATTTCTAAATAATCATCTTGTATTTGGAATGCCAAACCCAGATTAAGTCCAAACTCAAAAATATTTTGATTTAAATGATCATCTAAATCACTTAATCGACTACCCAGTTCTGCTGATAATCCGAGCAATGCTCCAGTTTTTTTACCAATCATTGATAAATACTGATCTATACTAATTGAGGTATCATGCTCAAATTCTTTGTCCATACCCTGACCTTCACATATTGTTAAGGCAACTTCATTAAATCTTTGAAAAATAATTTTTGGTAAATCAGTTAGCAATAATTGAGCCAAGGAAAAGAGCCCATCACCTGCTAGGATTGCAGTTGAATTATCCCATTTATTATGAACTGTTTGCTTACCATGTCTTATTTCATCGCCATCCATAATATCATCATGAACTAATGTAAAATTGTGAAGAAGCTCAATTGCTAAACTTACTTTCATTAATTCAGATGGATCAGCATTATGTGCTTGACCCGATAAATGTGTAAGTATTGGACGTAGGCGTTTACCTTTGCCACTTATTACATATTGCATTGGCTCATAAAGATATTTGGGAGAACCATTTAGTGGAATTTTTGAAAGACCTTTATCTATTTCATCCCTCAAAAATTTAATATGATCTGAAAATGAACTAGTGTCCGGCATCAAGCTTAAGTGAACCAATCTCTTGTAATTTATTCATAATAATGGATTGTATATCCTCCATTTTAT
>JAYZKF010000117.1:0-4879 GCA_036163755.1 Fidelibacterota bacterium | reverse complement strand
ATAATTATTTTGATCTCACTTATTGGTACCAATAATGGATTTATTCTAACTAGCGCAAGAATTAATTATGCGATGGCCAAAAAAAATCAGTTTTTTAAACAAGCAGCTAAGATTCATCCAAAATTTGAGTCTCCTACAAATGCGTTGATTATGCAATGTATTTGGGCATCTTTATTAACATTTAGTGGAACGTTTAATCAATTAATTACTTATATCATTTTTTCATCATGGATTTTTTATGGTATGTCTGCTGGTGCCGTAATAATTCTAAGAAATAAAAAACCCGATTTAAAGCGACCATATAAAACACCTTTTTATCCTTGGATTCCAATTACATTCATTATTTTTGCAATTACAATAACAGTAAATACAATTTTAGAGTCACCAAGAGATGCAGCAATAGGAACTGGTATAATATTAGCTGGTTTACCTTTTTATTATTATTGGATTAAAGATGGATAAATCAATAAAAATTATTAATAAATGTGTTGAAGATCTTAAAGATGATATTTTATCCTTTATTCAATTGCTAGTACAAACACCTAGTCTTGCAAACGATGAAGGTGATGTACAAGAAATTATTTATGCTAAACTTAAAGATATGGAACTAAACCCCGAATTTATTCCAGTTATGTTTGATGATCTTAAAGATCATCCTGCTTTTTGTGATGATGGTTTCTCGCCAGATAAGCGTAAAAATGTTATCGGTCAATGGCTAGGTAAAGGCAATGGGAAGTCTTTGATTTTAAATGGCCATGTTGATGTTGTGCCTACTGGATCTGAGTCATTATGGGATAACTCACCTTGGTCTGGAAAAATAAAAGATGGAAAACTATATGGTCGTGGCTCATGTGATATGAAAGCCGGACTTGCATCAGGGATATTCGCAATTTTTGTTTTACAAAAATTAGGTTTTATACCTAACAGTACTATTATGGTACAATCTGTAGTAGGTGAAGAATCTGGAGGTTGTGGAACACTAGCTAATATAGTTAAAGGATATCATGCGGATGCGGCAATGATATTGGAACCAACATCTTTAAAGATATGCCCCATTCAATCTGGCGCTCTAACTTTTCGATTAACAATTTATGGGAAAGCTACTCATGCTGCAATGCGATGGGAAGGAATAAGTGCAATTGAAAAATATAGCCTTATTCATAAATCTATAATTGATTTTGAAAAAGAAAGACATTCTTCATTTGATATAAAATATTATCAATCAAAAGATAAAGTAGCACCAATAAATATCGGAACACTTAAAGGAGGTGAGTGGCATTCAACCGTACCGGAATCTGTAGTAGCTGAAGGTAGACTAGGTGTTTTTCCAGGTGAATCAATAGCTTCTGCACGGAAATCATTTAATGATTTAATTAACAAAGTTTCTATTTCTGATCCCTGGCTAAAAAATAATCCACCTAAAGTAGAATGGTTTGAAGGACAGTTTGAATCTGGAGAAACTGATATTAATGATTCATTAATAAAAGAATTAAAAAAGACTTATTATAAAACAACCAATAAAGATCCAATATTGGAAGGAGTAACATATGGTTCAGACTTGCGCCTCTTTACTAATCATGCTAATATTCCTTCAGTATTATTCGGGCCCGGCGATGTTAAAATTGCGCATGCAGCAAATGAAAATGTAGAAATAGAAGAAGTATTAAAATCAGTGAAAACAATTGCAAATATGATAACTAGATGGTGTGGAGGCTCCTTTGGATAAAGCTTTTGGTGGACAAAATATGGTTGATCCAATTCGTCGCCTAATTGTTAAGCACCCTGAAAATGCATATTATGATCAAGACAAAATTGATAACGAATCAGATCAATTAAACTATTTAGGCATTCCTGATTTTGAAAGAGCAAAAGATCATTATAATGAGTTTATAGATATCATTCAATCTTTGGAAATAGAAATTAATTTTCTTCCTAAAGATTCATCAACAACTCTTGATTCTATATATACTCATGATCCATGTGTTATTACAGATGAAGGTATAATATTATGTAATATGGGAAAAAATGAACGTCAATCAGAACCGTCTGCAATTTCTAAATATTTTGAATCAATTGATATTCCAATAATTGGATCAATTCATTCGCCAGGAAAATTGGAAGGAGGAGATGTAGTTTGGATTGATGATCAAACCTTAGCTATTGGTGAAGGATATCGAACAAATTCCGAAGGTATAAATCAACTTAAGGAACTTATAGATCCTTCTGTTAAAAAAATAATTTCGGTACCTCTTCCCCACTGGACAGGACCAAATGACTGCCTTCACCTTATGAGCAACTTAAGCCCCATTGATAATAATCTATTCTTGGTCTATTCGAAGCTTTTGCCGGTACCTTTTATTGAGTACTTAATAGAAAGGGATATTAAATTAATTGAGGTTCCTGATGAAGAATACGAATTGATGGGTTGTAATGTATTAGCCTTGGCTCCAAAAATTGCCCTGATGTTAAAAGGAAATCCAATTACTCAGAGCCGCTTGGAAGCTGAAGATGTTAAAGTATATACATATAATGGTGATGAAATTTCATTAAAAGGAAGTGGTGGGCCTACATGTTTAACACGTCCGTTTTTAAGATCTGAATAATGAATTATCAAAATAAATTTGATGCTGAAACACAATTAAAGATATCTCCTTTCTTTGATCGAACTTCTAAGTTAAATGAATCTCAAGAATGGAGAAGATGGGCAGGGTATTTATCGGCAACAAATTATGAACTTACCCATGATAATGAATATTTTGCTATTAGAACAAAAGCTGCTCTTTTAGATATTACGCCTTTAAAAAAATATTTAGTAGAAGGACCAGATGCTCAAAGATTTCTTGATCGATTAGTTACTAGGAATATAGCTATATGTAAAATCGGGCAGGTAATGTATACACCGTGGTGTGATGAGGATGGTAATCAAATTGATGATGGCACCGTACAAAGATTATCTGAAAATAAGTTTCGTATAACCAGTGCGGAACCAAATCTTGAATGGCTATTACATAATTCAGAAAACATGGATGTCGATATAAAAGACGACTCCCTTAAGACTGCTGCTTTAGCATTACAAGGTCCAAACTCAAGAGATATATTAAATGAGATTTCAAGTGATTCATTAAATGATCTAAAATTTTTTTGGATGATGAATACTACTTTTGATGAAATACCCGTTTCAATTTCAAGGACTGGTTATACAGGTGATTTAGGATATGAAATATGGCTAAATCCAAATGATGCATTATCAGTTTGGGATATGTTAAATGACAAAGGTAAATCATTTGGTATAACGCCTACTGGACTTCATGCATTAGATATTTCAAGAATTGAGGCAGGATTGATTTTATTAGATGTTGATTATATATCTTCTAGACACGCAATAATAAAAAACAGAAAATCCACTCCCTATGAATTAGGTCTTGGGTGGGCTGTAAAAATGAACAAAAAAGATTTCATTGGAAAACGTGCATTAGAATTCCAACAAAACCCAAAGTGGCGCTTTGTTGGAATTGAAATAGATTGGGATGGTTTAGAATCACATTTCCGAGATGTTGGCTTGCCACCAGGTTTACCACATACCGCGTGGCGCACAAGCACACCTTTGTATAAGGATAACAAACAAATTGGTTATGCAACCAGTGGTACTTGGTCACCCATACTGAAAAAATATATAGCACTTGCTCATGTAAAATCAGATTATTCTCAAAATGGAACCCAACTTCATTTTGAATTGAAAGTTGAACACTTTAGAAAACTTACTCCAGCTAAAGTAGTGAATACTCCATTCTTTGATCCTGAAAGAAAAAGATCATGCCCTCAGTAAAGAAATATGACGCTATAGTAATTGGTGGAGGCCATAATGGATTAACAGCTGCAGCTTATCTAGCAAGAGCAGGTAAAAAGGTTTTAGTTCTAGAAAAGAGATATGTTTTAGGTGGCGCTGCAGTAACTGAAGAAGTTTTTCCAGGTTTCAAATTTTCTGTATGCTCGTACGTAGTAAGCTTACTGAAACCTAATATTATTAGAGAGCTTATGCTTCCGAAATTTGGATTAGAATTATTGCCTCTAGAAAGTACATTCACTCCATTTGAAGATGATTATCTAATGCGAACTGCAGATGCAGATGAAACATATAGAGAAATTTATAGGCACTCACCTAAGGATGCAGAGACATATTCAAGATTTGGGCCTCTAATGAGTCAAATCGGTATGGCCGTTAGACCTATTTTAGAAACCATAGCACCAAATGCAATTCGGCCAAGCTTTTCAGATTTAAGTTCTACAAAGAAATTATTTGATCATTTAAAAACATTATCTGATGAACAATTTCAGTATTTAACAAAACTAATGACAATGAGCTCAGCTGACTTTTTAGATGAGTGGTTTGAATTTGAACCACTAAAAGCAACCATGTCGGCAAGTGGAATCATTGGAACATTTATGGGGCCAAGATCACCGGGATCAGCATATGTTATGCTTCATCATTATATGGGTGATATTGATGGAGCATTTAGAGCATGGGGCTTTCAACGCGGAGGGACTGGAGAGGTTAGTATGGCAATTGCTCGTTCCGCCCAACATTTTGGAGCTGAAATATTAACTGAAGCACCAGTACAAAAAGTATTAGTAAAAAATGGCCGGGCCAAAGGCGTTGTAATGGAAAATGGTGATGAATATAATTCTAATATTGTTATTTCTGGACTTGATCCAAAAGTTACTTTTTTAAATTTATTAGATGAGAATGATTTGCCATCAGATTTTGTAAAGGATATAAATAATTTTAGAATAAGAGGATCTTCTGGTAAAGTCAATTTAGCATTAGATGGCTTGCCTGATTTTTCAGCGCTGCCAGGTTCTGGGCACCATCTTCGTGGTG
>JAYZKF010000116.1:0-19658 GCA_036163755.1 Fidelibacterota bacterium | reverse complement strand
AAGTTAGATATTTACCTTTTGAAGGTAAAATTGCTAATAATTTTTCACCTTTTGTTGAATTAAAGTTTGGTCCAAATATCGCTATTGATGGAGATGAAAATTCTAGAAAGTTTAAAAATAGATGGGAGAATGCTCCTAGTTATACTTCGTATGGAGGTCAAATTGTTTTTGGAGTAGCATTTTTGCAGATGAGTGGCGCGATCATTTCCCCATCAATCGGCTATGAATTTTTACCTATGGGACGATCAATAGATGGTCGATCAAACTATGATGGCACTACGATGAATGTTACCTTTACTTTTGGCAATAGTCGTCGCAGATAATGCAAGAGAATTATTTTACGGTTCATCCAAGTAAAATAAATCAAAATAATTTTTCCCTTTCAAAAACAGAATCAAACCATTTCCTAAAATCTCTTCGAGGTAAAATTGATGATGAGATATGGCTATTAGATGGGTTAGGCACTGCATATTATGCCTGTGTAAAATCAATTGATGACCAATATGTCACGGGAATTACAATAGACTCATTTCCAAATTATGGTGAGCCAAAACCAATTGTTAATCTAATTATTGGTTTAATTAAAGGATCTAGAATGGACATGGCCTTTGAGAAAGCTACAGAATTAGGAGTAAAATCTATTCAGCCAGTTTTATTTGATCACTGTATAAAAAACAAATTGAACCTTAAACGAGCTGAAAGAATTATTGTTTCAGCTGCAAAACAATCAGGTCGAAGTTTTTTCCCAATAATCTATGAGCCAACGAGTCTTCAAACTTGGTTATCAGATCATCATGAAGAATCATCTTTTGTATGTCACATGAATGGAAAAAAGTCCATAAATGATTTAGTTGATAATTATAGTTCAATTAATATTATTGTCGGTCCGGAGGGAGACTTCTCGAGACAGGAATTAAATCAATTTCAAGAAGCAAAAATTGAATTAGTTAATCTAAGCCCAAGGAGGCTTAGAAGTGAATCAGCTGCAATTGTTTCGATTGCAAATATTATTCAAATTATGGAGAAATAGATATGAGCGATTGTCTTTTTTGTAAAATTATATTAGGAGAAATTCCATGTGACAAGGTTTATGAAGATGAAAAATTATTTGCATTCCAAGATATTGATCCTACAGCACCAACTCATATATTAGTAATTCCTAAAAAACATATTCGGTCAATTAATGAATTAGAAGTAACAGATCGTGATCTAGCAGGTGATATTTTACTCGCTGCAAAAAAAATTGCTAAAATAAAGAATATTGATTTATCAGGGTATAGAACAGTTTTCAATACGAATGATGATGGTGGGCAAACTGTTTTTCATATTCATATGCATGTAATTGGCGGGCGACAAATGAATTGGCCACCTGGATAAGATAATCATAATTATAGTCATTATCGCTATAGTTTTCGCCTATTAAAATTGTTAGATTTCTTTAAATAATTAACCTCGTAAATGTATATATCTGAACTTAATCTTCATGGATTTAAATCCTTTGCTAAAAAAGAAAAATTGAAATTTGGCGAAGGTGTAACCGTTATTGTTGGCCCCAATGGTTGTGGTAAAACTAATATTGTTGATGCAATTCGTTGGGTCTTAGGTGAACAAAAATATTCGGTCTTACGTTCTGGTAAAATGGGGGATATCATTTTTAATGGAGCTGATGGATTAAAACCCCTTTCAGTATGTGAAGCATTTTTAACAGTACATAATAATCAAGGAAAGCTTCCTTTAGAGTATAACGATATAGAAATTGGCCGTAGAGTTTACCGTGATGGAGAATCTGAATATTATATTAATCGAACTCCCTGTAGACTTAAAGACATACATGATCTCTTTGTAGATACAGGTATGGGTTCAGATGCTTATTCAGTAATTGAATTAAAAATGATTGAACAAATATTATCTGAGACTGCAGATGATAGAAAGCGAATGTTTGAAGAAGCAGCTGGAATCAATAAATATAAAAAACAGCGTAATTCAGCATTAAGAAAATTTGATGCGGTAAAGCAGGATCTGGAAAGAATAAATGATATTGTTCAAGAAGTTGAACAAAAAGTTCATAGTCTTAATCTTCAATTAAAGCGTTTTAAGAGGCATGAAAAGCTTTCAGAAGAATTAAAAGAAAAAGAATTATCGTTAGCATTTATAAAAATACATGAATATAATGTTGAGATAAGTCCCATAAGACAAAGAGTTAAAGATTATCAGCATTTAAAAGATGAAACAAAAACAGATACATCATTGCATGAGGAACACTTAAATCAATTAAAAGTTCTTTATAGTGAGCAACAAGGAGAACTAAATGACTTGCAAGCCTCGCTCAAATCATTAGAAGAAAAACGAGAGTTAGTGCAAAATGATGTATTAGTTTGTTCTGAAAAAGATAGATCTGCTGAATCAAATATTCGACGTTTAAATGAGGAGTCAGCTTCTAATAAAGAAAAAAATATAGAATTATTAGCTCAAATTAGGAGATATGATAGTGATATTTCTTCTTTAAAGCCTCAACTAGATAATCAATTAAAAAAATATAAGTCAAAAAAATTAGATTTTGATAAAATACAAAAAAGATATGAAGATGCTCAATCTGATTTGGAAGCCATCCAGAATAATCGTTGGGAAGCACAGCAAAAATTTTCTAATGATAGATCTCTTTTAGATAAAGCCCAATCTCTTATTGAAGAAAAAAATAAAGTTATTGATCGTTTAATAACTAAAGTTCAAAATGTTGAATCAGAGCATAATGAACGATCAACTGAAGAAAAGTATCTTAATAAGAAAAAGTTAGAGCAAGAAAAAATTGTTAATAAAGCAGATACAAAATTATCAAATGCTCGAATTTCATTAAGTGATTTTAGTGAAGAATTAAATAGACTCACGATGGATATTCATTCTAAGAAATCAAAATTAACTTTTCTCAAAGATCAGCTTTCTTTTTATAATGAATTAGTTGAGCAGAAAGAAGGATACCCGGAGGGTGTGCGTAATGTTCTTAATAGTCCAGAAAGTTATTCTGGATCTTTAGGAACAGTAGGTGAGCTTTTTGATATTGATGATAATTATAGATTAGCATTTCAGAATGCATTAGGTGAATGGATATATTGTTTAGTTTCGAAAGATAGAAAAACTGCACTTGAAATAGCTTCATCTGCAAAGAAAAATCAAGCGGGCAACCTATCAATTATTCCATTAAAGGAAATGGGTGATTTAGTTTCACGGAAAAAAACTCCCCCCAAAGGTAAGAATATTATTGGAGTTGCTAGTGAATTATGTGCGATAAAAAAGGCTTATACAAAATTAGCTCAATTACTAATTGGGAATCTTTTAATTGTTGATGATCTTGAAGCGGCAATGAGCGAGCATGATCTATCAGACTGGGATGTCGTTGATTTGAATGGCACATATTATGGAAAAAATTATTTATTAAAGTATCGAAGTGATATTGAGGATAGTAGTGTTTTAGGTCGTAAGAATAAGATAAAAACGTTGTCTAAAGAAATCGACTCTCTATCAAAAAAAATTAATCTTTCAATTGAAAAACTTGATTCTCAAAAAGATAAAATAAGTAATAAATCAGAAGAAGTAGAAAAAAATGAGGAAGCTTTGGATAAAGCTAAGAGTGAACTTCAGCATATAGATTCTAAACTTATTAAAATTCATGCTGAGCAATTACAATCTATTGAAGCACTAAATAGTATTAATATAGAAAACAAAGAAACCAAAGACGAATTAGATGCACTTAAAAAATCAACATCAGAACTAAAGCCAAGATTAATAAAATCTGAAACATTAATATCTAATTTAAAAAAACAAATTTCTTCCGCTTCTAAATCATTAATTACAGTTCAAGCTGAAAGGGATAGTTTTCAGCAGTCTGTCCAGAAGTTGCGAATAGACCTTTTGAACCTAGAGAATAATCGTGATACCCTTAATCTCCAAAAACGAGTTTCAGAAGACACGACTAAAGAACTAAAAGAACGTGAAAAATCAATTTCTAAAGAAATCACTTCTTTAAATAATGAACGAATTAACTTGAGTTCTAAAATGGAAAAAGGAGGAAAAGAATTAAATGTTATTTCAGCTGAAATTGTTAAAGATCGATCTGTAATTGAACTTAAAAGTGAAACACTCCGAGGAACTTATCAATCCATGGATGAAATTCAATCAAAAATTCGATCTGAACAAAAAACTCGAGAATCATTAATTGAAGAAATGAAAGCCAACGAATTGAGGATTGTTGAGCTTGAACAAAAAATAAATATTATAAAAGAACGGATTAAAGATAGGTACGATACAGAAGTACCTAAAGATCTTATTGTTGATGAAGATATAGGTGATTTGGAGTTTAGGATAGAAAAAATTCAGAGAAGTGTTGAAAGTATTGGCCCAATAAATATGGCTGTGAAACAAGAGATTGATGAAGAGCAGTCACGCTTGGATACACTAATTGAACAACGCATTGATCTTATCTCTTCAGAAGAAAATTTAAGAGAAACGATAGAAAAGATAGATAAGGTAGCTCGAAATAAGTTTCAGGAAACCTTTGATCAGATTAAATTAAATTTTGGAAAACTATTTGGATTAATTTTTGAAGGGGGAACTGCTTCATTAAAACTTATAGGTGACCCAGATCCACTGGAATCAGATATCGCAATTATGGCACAGCCCCCTGGAAAGAAAAATCAAAATTTGAGGATGTTATCAGCTGGTGAAAAATCATTAACAGCAATAGCATTACTATTTGCGATTTATCAATACAAACCAAGTCCTTACTGTATTTTAGATGAAGTAGATGCACCCTTAGATGATGTAAATATTCAAAAATTTAAACGTGTATTAAATGAATTCGCTGATGAAACGCAGTTTATTGTTGTTACTCATAATAAGCTCACGATGGAAATAGCAGATTATTTATATGGAGTGACTATGGAACAGAAAGGTGTTTCTAAGTTAGTTTCAGTTAAATTTAATGGTGAAGCCTAAATAACGATTCGATTAAATTATAAGAAAAAAGTTCCGAAGCCCGGGGCTATTATATTATTTCATAGCAAAAGAAATAAACTAAATTATTTCTTTGTGTATTCCTGCATTTGACAACTCGGAGGATTCCACATATTCCCAGCTGTTTCGCATGATGATTGATCACTATGGTTAGTCTCATTGCCATCATTGTCTTCGCAATAAGAATCACTTTGAGAGTCTAAAATAAATTTATCATCATTTAATTTATAATCTAAACATTGTAAGCTAGACAGGCAGATTTTAGATTCGCTTGAATTCCATGTTAAGGCAACTTCTTGTTTTTCTCCCATAAAACTCAGTGTATATATTCCCTTACCATTTGAAGCAAACTCCATTGTTGCTTTTAGCCCAAATGCACTAGCTAAAGCCCACCCGGCATCATCAATCTCTCCACTGCAATCAGCATTAGCATAGTCACCCATGTTAGATAGTTCCCAAATTCCAACTAGTGAGCCACCATCTTGATCATCATTTTTATCTTCACAGGCTATGAGTATCATGACAATAAGTATAAATATTTTTTTACTTAACAAAATTAAATTTCCTTTTTATAGCGAACCATACTACAAATTTTAGGAACCCATTCATTACTTGTACTTGCATCTTCACATGATTTCCTTGTTGTGTGTTCAGTAACTTCAAGATCTTCATCCAGGCAGTATGCTTCTTCAACAATATTCACAGTGAATGATCTGTTATTTTGTGCCATTTCATATTTTAAGCAAGCATCTTTGAAACAAAGTAGATCTGAGACTTCTTCCCATGAAAAATCAGTTTTACTCTCATTTGGACCAGTGATTATTTCACTTCCTGTCCCATCACCTCTGATTTCTAAAGTAATTGATCCACCTTTACCTTTAAATCCTCGGAATTCATCATCATTAATTGTCCCACTACATGTTGATACTTGATATTTCCCCATTTCAATCACTTTCCAAGTGCCAATAAAAATGCTTGAGTTTTCATCCTTTTCCCCTTCACAGGCAAATAAGATGAAACTTAAAAATAATAGATATTTTTTCATGATCATGTTCTTTTATATACTCATTTTACATAAAGTTACAAAGAATGATCTTAAAATACTCAATTTTTGAATCGTTCTTTGGAGAAGGGAGAAGTAATTTTCAAGTATGGAAACCTCCAAAATACGCAATTTTTGTATTATAGCTCATATTGATCATGGAAAATCTACTCTAGCGGACCGGTTACTCGAGGAAACGAATACTTTGTCAAAAAAAGATATGAAGGCACAAGTCTTAGATAGTATGGACCTTGAAAGAGAAAGAGGTATCACTATAAAAAGTCATCCGATTCAAATGAATTATACTCACAAAGATAATGAAAAATATATTTTCAATTTGATTGATACACCGGGGCATGTTGATTTTGCATATGAAGTCTCAAGATCGCTAGCAGCATGCGAAGGCGCATTATTATTAGTTGATGCTGCACAAGGTGTTGAAGCCCAGACAGTAAGTAATACTTACCTTGCGCTTGAAAATGAACTTACTATTATTCCCGTAATCAATAAGGTAGATCTAAATAGTGCAAGAATTGATGAGGTAAAGGGTCAGCTGATTGAGTTGATTGGCTGCAACGAAGATGAAATTATTTCCGCAAGCGCTAAAAATGGTATAGGTATAAAAGACATTTTTGATGCAATTGTTAAAAAAATTCCATCTCCAGAAGATAATTCTAATAAACCCCTTCGAGCGATGGTATTTGATTCACTACATGATAACTATAAAGGTGCAATTCCATATGTTAGAGTTTTCGATGGAATTATAAAACCTGGTGATAAAATACAATTTTTTGCTCACGATACCATGTATGATGTATCAGAAGTTGGGAATTTTGTTTTAAAGCAGGTTCCGACTACTGAGTTGAGATCTGGGGATGTTGGTTATTTATTAGCAAGCATAAGAGATGTCTCGCACTTACTTCCAGGTGATACAATTACTAATAAGGAAAACGCTGCAACTGATCCGCTTGCTGGTTTTAAAGAAATTAAACCTATGGTGTTTTCTGGTTTATATCCTTCGGATTCTGATGATTATGATCAACTAAGAATGGCTTTAGATAAATTAAAATTAAACGATGCATCTTTGTTATTTGAGCCTGAGACAAGTGAAGCATTAGGATTTGGTTTCAGATGTGGTTTTCTTGGGCTCCTTCATATGGAAATTATTCAAGAAAGATTAGAAAGAGAATTTGATCTTTCATTGGTTACAACAACCCCTAATGTCCAATATAAAGTTGAATTAAAAAACGGTAAAATAATAGATGTTGATACACCTGCAAAGATGCCTCCGACTGGTCAAATCCAATCTATACTTGAACCACATGTTACAGCAGAAATTATCACTCCAAAAGAATTTATTGGAGGAATCATGACTTTATGCCAGAAAAAAAGAGGTTCTTATATTAATACAAATTATCTGACAGCTGATAAAGCCCAGTTGCACTATGAGCTACCTCTTGGTGAGATTATCTTTGATTTTTATGACAAATTAAAATCTACTACTAAAGGATATGCTTCTCTTGATTATCAATTGAAAGATTTCGTGATTGGTGATTTGAAAAAACTTGATATTTTGATTAATAATGAGCCTGTTGATGCGTTATCTATTATCACTCATTCAGAAGACGCATATCATCGGGGTGTAGCACTATGCTCAAAGTTAAAGGAATTGATTCCTAGGCAAATGTTTGATGTTCCTATTCAGGCTGCTTTAGGTCATAAGGTCATTGCTCGTTCTACGGTTAAAGCAATAAAAAAGAATGTAACTGCTAAATGTTATGGCGGCGATATTACTCGTAAACGAAAATTATGGGAAAAACAGAAAGAAGGTAAGAAGAGAATGAAATCAATTGGGAAAGTTGATATTCCTCAAGAAGCACTTTTAGCTGTACTTCAAATAGATTCAGATTAGCTTCATGAAAGATTCAAATTACTGGTCGGAAACCCATACACCTTTATATAGTTTTATTTTTACGATGCCTCTTTTTTTAATATATGAAATAGGAGTATTTACTATTTCTTCAAGTAATTTACCTCTATTAAGGAATGGAGCAGATGTATTAATGCGCCAACTCATGGAGCTTTTTGGTATTTATGGGGTTTATGGATTTAGTGGCACTTTTCTTTTTGGCTTTATAATAGCATTTTTAAGACAAAAAAAAACACTTATGACATCTTCTATTCGAGGAGAATATTTGCTCACCATGTTATTTGAAAGTATTGGTTGGGCAATTGTACTGACGATTTCAATGATTTGGTTTCCTAATCTCTTGATGTTAGGAAAAGAAGGAATATTGATCCAACAATTTGTTCTTGCTATTGGTGCAGGCATATATGAAGAATTTGTTTTTAGAGTCATAATAATTACTGGAATGATATATATATTAGGTTTTGTTTTCCAGTGGGGAGATTTGGCTAAAAAAATAGGAGGAGTATTCATTTCTGCAATTCTTTTCTCTATTTTTCATTTTGTTGGACCATATGGAGAAAATCCGCAATTAGATTTATTTACAATTCGTTTAATTGCCGGTTTAATTTTAGGAACTATTTATGTTTTTAGAGGATTCGGAATTACTGCCTATACACATACAATTTATGATTTATTTGTTTTAACAAAATTTACGACTTCAGCGTAATTATGAATTTATATATCACTAAATTTAGTCTCTTTATTTGGGGGGATTAATACAGATGAAACAACATTTAATTATTTTATCATTTATAGGGTTATTATCTGCTCAAAATTCGTCCTTTAATTCCTTTGATGTAGTAATATATCCAGAATATTATTTTGAAGGCATAATGGCTGAAGTTGATGCTGAAGTTAAAGAAGATAAGTTTCCTTTAAAGTTAAGGATGAATATTCCAACTAGCTCTGACAGTGTTTTTTTTGTTAGCGGAGCTACTAATGGTACGGATGTAGAGACTCTATCAATACTCAAAGAAGGCAAAGCCTCTTTTATTGAAGTAAATATAGAAAAAAGTAGATTCAGACTTTTTATTTTTTATGATCTAATTAAAAATAATAGTGAGCGAACTGGATCGTTCGAGTTGAATTTAAATCATTCAATTGATGATGCTCATCTTATTGTCCAAGAGCCATTGGTCGCAGAAAATTTTACTTTTTCTGAGAAAGATTTCGAATCATTTCAGGATCAGCATAGCTTAAATTTTAGGAGAATTCATTTAAATAACTATAAAGCCAATTCAAGTGAGCGTATTTCTTTTGGATATACAAATCCTTCAGGTAATATTTCGATTAACTTACTTCAAACGAGATTATCAAATGATGAAAGTATAAATAGTGCTCCTCAAGTGAGTCCTTCAACTAATCCACCTGTGCGTCATAAATTACCCTTATGGCAGCCTCTGATGATTTTAGGTGTGGTCTCGGTTTTGGTTGGATGGATGTTTTCAGTTCAGTTGAAAAATGAAAAGTCTGGTATTGAAACTAATAGTAAAAATGGGAAGTTTTGCACCCATTGTGGTAACCCAGTGCAATCAAAAAATAAATTTTGCGCTAACTGTGGAGGAAAATTATAAATGTATCCTGTTATATACGATTTTGGGAATATAAATTTATTTGGATTTAGTTTTAACCCTGTGATTAATTCATATGGATTTATGCTAATGACAGCTTTTTATCTTTGTTATTTTTTTCTTAGCAAAGAATTAAAAAGATTAGGCTATAATTCAAATTTAGCTGGAGATATTGTTTTCGCAGCAGCAGTTGGCGGTATAGTGGGTTCTAAAATATATTATCTTATTGAGAATTTTGATAGAGTCATAGCTGACCCAACAGGAATGATTTTTTCTGGCGCTGGTTTAGTCTTCCTTGGTGGATTGATGGGAGGAACTTTGGGTGTAACCTATGTAATTAAAAAAAATAATCTTATTTGGTTAAAATTTGCAGATATAGTAGCTCCTCTATTAATACTTGGTTACGCTGTTGGTAGAATAGGTTGTTTATTAGTAGGTGATGATTATGGATTACCCACTCACCTTCCATGGGGAATTGAATTTCCAAATGGACTGCCTCCATCAACTTATAGCGTTTTCCAAACTTATTATCCTTGGGTAAATCTTTCAGGTTTTGAGCCAGGAGTATTGAGTGTGCACCCTACACCAATATATGAATCCATTATTGGATGTTTAATATTTTTTTACTTGTATAAGAAAAGAACATCTGTAATTACATATGGAAATTTATTTTTTACTTATCTGATTTTAGCGGGTTTGGAACGTTTTTTTATCGAATTTTTAAGAGTAAATGAAAAATATTTACTGGGTATGTCAGGTGCTCAATTAATTTCAATAATGATGATTGGTGTTGGGAGTTGGTTTTTAACGCATCCTGTATCCCAGAGTCAGGAATCTACATCTGAGATATAGACAACTTTTACTATATTTATTATTTAACGGAATATTTTTTTGTCAACCTACTTTAGAAATAGATAGGCTTGACTTAACTAAAAAGGTTATAAAACCTGATTTTCACCCTGATAGATTTGTTGATACACCAAAAGGGTTTGTTTTTCTTGACACTGATAGTCGTCAAATAGGGTTATGGGCATCAGATTCAGTTAAACTGAGGGGTGGCTATGGTACTAATGAATCAGGAATGTTTGACCCAGTGGATTTATTATCTTATCAATTAGATAATTATATATTAGATGCAACAAAAAGTGAAATTTCACGATTTGATAATGAATTAAACTTTCTTCAGACCCTATCGCTAAAAGGTGACGAACCAATTACACCTAAACTTTTCTCAATTGATTCTCGCCAAAATTTCTATTTTTATTCATTAGAAACTCATAGCCTTTATAAAACCAGATCACTATCTGGTGAATTTGATTTATTTCTTGATTTGTTAGATGCAGGTATAAATAACGAATGTATTTCTGATATTGAATTCAATAGCAGGGATGAATTCGCATTGTTGTTTGATTGTATTGGTGAACTTTACTTTTTTTCACGCTCGGGAAAGTTAATTAGACGATATGCAATTAATGTAGAACGACCAATAAAAGTAATCGCATTAGAAAAATCTTGGATAATTTTAAATAGAAATGGGATGATTCAATTTATTGATCAAGATCCAGTTTATTTGGAAATAGGGGAATTAATTATCTTAGATGCCATATTCAAGGGAAATAAGCTCTATCTATTAACTAAATCAGAATTAATCATTATAGACCTTGTCAACATTCAATAAAACTTATTTATTAGTTTCAATAGTAACAGTTCTATTGGGCCAAGATTCAACCAAAATGATAAACGGGAAAAAAATAGGACCGATCTTTAATGATTTACCTCATTTGGACAGTCTGATCATTGTAAAAAAAGATTCAATCAAAGTAAGATCAAATAAAACAACTGTTCCTTTAGGCACAACATCCTATCCAATAAATGCTTCAGGCACTTTTTTTAGAGGCTTAGAGATCAGTAGTCAAGGTTCAGGGATGCTAAATGGAGGTTTGAGGTTTCAAATTGCAGGAAAGTTAAATGAAAGGACTCAAGTGTCGGGAATAGTTACTGATGAAACGCTGCCAATTCAGCCGGATGGAACAACAGCATCACTAGATGAACTGGATAAAATTTATTTAAAAGTTTCTCACCCTATGGGAGAGTTGCTTGCTGGTGATGTAACAATAACTAATACAAAAGGAAGATATAATAGTATAAGAAAAAATATTTTAGGTATAAGGAACAATATCATAAAAGATAATATTGCTATGACTACCATTTTTGGCGAAAGTAAGGGTAAATATCATAGATTAGAGATTAAAGGTAGAGATGGTCATCAAGGTCCATACTTCTTAACATCAAATGATGGAATGCGAAATGTGATTATCTCCGCAGGCTCTGAATCAGTATGGTTAGATGGAGTTGAATTAAAAAGGGGACAAGATCGTGACTATATCATAGATTATACTTCAGGCGAAGTAACATTTATGCCAAAACATTTAATTTATTTTGACTCTGATATTGATATTGAATATCAATATAATGAATCAACATACAAATCAAATTATTTTGAAACGGAAATAAGTGGAAACGTCAACGATAGAATGAATTATAATATTGCTTATATGAATGAAAAAGACAATGCTGTTGGCTCAGTTTTAACTGCTGATCAAAAATCATTATTTAAATTAGATGAGGTCGTTTATCAATCAGGAGTTAATCAAGATTCATTAGGAGACTATCAATTAATTAATGATGTATTTTTTTATAACCCGAGTGAAATTCCTTCAGAAAATAGATTTTCAATTATATTTAGCCTAGATCCAGATGGATTATATATTAGAAAAATTTCTATAAAAAATCGCATTTATTATGAATTCGTTGGGATGGATAAAAAAATAGCAAGTATAGATAGATACTCCCCTGGTAGAACTTTAAAAGCTCCAGAGAGTCTTCAACAATTACATATTAATTCAAATATTAATATTCGCAAAGGTATGTCATTATTTGCTGAGAACGCCTTTTCAGTCAAGAATAAAAATGTTTTTTCAAAGGAGCCTAGTTCTCAAAAAAATGGCAATGCATTAAAAATTGGTTTAAATCAGGACCCAGTTAGAATAGGAAGAGGAGATGTGAGCTTTAATGTTGAGTTATGGAAAAATTCCAAGGGCTTTAGAACTTTTGGTCGTGATAGAAGAGTAAATTTTAATGAATCTTGGGATATATTAGAGCAAAGTGATGGATTGGATGAATCCATGATTTCATTAAAGTCTAAAATAAATGTTGGACAACAATTAAAGAGTAATATTCAATTTTCTCGATTTGAACAAAATAATATTCTGAAGAACAGACAAGAATTAAGTATGAATTATACAGGAAGCTTTGTTAAAAAAGCAAAAATCCGATATAATCAAGTCCGCTCTGAAATTAATTTTGAAGAATTTTATGGTGAATTGACCTTTTTGAATGGATTAACAAATCCTTTTATTACATATACACATGAAATCCGTGAAAAAGGATATCGTTTTGATGATATTCTTTTTGGACTAAATCATACAAAAAACTTTTGGCTCTACTCAATTGGATTAGGAGAGAGGAATGATTATTTATCAATAAAAGAAAAAGATTTTGTTATGGAAAAAGAAAAATCTGGACAATATGTCCAGATGGATATCAAATCCATTAAGCCATCAGGCTGGCAACAATCCTGGATTTATCGACAAAGAGTTCAAAAAAATGAAAAGAATCAAAACCAAGATAGCTTTAATTCATTAAGAGGATCAGTTAATTATAAGACTAAAGCTAGCCCATTTAAGTTCGACTTAGTGCTAAATGCTCAACATGCTTTACATGAAACTAGATCTATTATTTTTGATTCATTGGGTATTGGGTTAGGGCATTATCGCTATGATCCAATGTTGAATGAATATATTCAAGATGAAAATGGTGCTTATATCGCGCATACAGTTTTAACTGGAGACTATCAAACGGGTTTTAGAATGGATGGTTTAACTCGGCTATTAATAGATTTTTCTAAAACTAAATATGATAAACTAACTCCTCTGAAATATAGGTTTTTTAATCGTTCGGATTTTCATGGACCTATTTATGGATGGAGAGGTTCTTTGGGGGAAAACAATGTTCAGTTATATCAAAATTCTCAGCGTCATGAAATTCTTTATAGAAAAAAAAGAACATCTGACCGTCATCGAATATGGTATGAAAATCTTTCATACTTTAGTGGGTTTGACCTTAGAGGGTGGGAAAAAAAGTCTCAAGCTAAGCTAGCAGAGGAATCGCAACTATTAATTAAGGGTTCAAGATATCTAATTATTAAAGGAGATTTGCATAGTTCTAAGTCTTCATCTGAAAATAATAGATTCGTTGATCGTAAAATATTTGGATTTTTATCTGAATTAGGAATAAAAGAAAATAAGATTGGTCGCTTCCAATGGGATTCTCGTCTAATTTATTATCAAGATCAAATAAAGTTAAAAAATAGTGATTCAGAATACGCAAGTGCTTACGGTATTAAAAACTCTTGGTTACGATTTATTGGTAAAGACGGTCGTATTGAAGGAAATATTGATTATTATTTTGCTGATGGTCCATCCCAAATACCTCCGGAAGCTCTTAATGGAATTGCTAATGGAGAAACAATAAAAGCAAATATAACTGCTTCGATTTTATTAGGTCGATCTTTATCACTAAATGGTACAATATTTTATTTAGATAACTTGCGCTATAACGATTTTTTTAAGATTCAGGGGGAAATTCGTGCCCATTTCTAAATTTTATTTTTTTATTTTTTCCTTAGTTTTAGCTAGTGCTCAGCAAATAGAAATAAAACTTAAAAATGATCTTTATTCAAAGGGTGAATGGGGTAGCTATTATATTTTGAATTCAGATGGGTCGTATAATCATTATTTTAATATTGTACCCGTCGATTCGGTTCACCTGATTTCCAACGGAGATATTTATAGCAAGGTTTTCGTTCAATTATTCGGCTCAATAAAGGGGCTTTATGGCGTTAATCAAGTTAACCGTCAATTAAACTATATTGAAGATGCATATCCTTTTTTACAAAAGGCTTTTTCAGTTTCGTTCGCCAAGTTTGGCAATGAAAAGGTAGCAGCAATTATTAATCTTAATCCAAATTTTAAGAGTCACCTTGGGGGATTATTAGGAGCAAGTAGAGATAATAAAGGGAAATGGATCACTACAGGAGAATTTGATCTTCGTTTAGAAAATATAAGGAATCGGGGAAACAGTTTGGATTTAGTTTGGCGCCAGCCTGATGCACGCTCTCGATTTATAAATTTTTCTTATGAAACTCCAAATTTAATTTCTTTACCCTTTGGATCAATTTTTACTTTTCATCAAGAATTTTATGAAAAAACTTTTTTTATTAATACAAATTCACTATTTCTTACTGTAATTGGTCCATTAGGTCAATGGAAAATTGGAGGTAAAGCAGAGCGCAGTGAAGACCTTCATTTAAATCAAAGATTTAAATCAAAATTAGGAGTTTTAGGCCTTAAAGGAGATAGGAGAAATAATAGGTGGTTACCTTATAGAGGCTCTTTTTGGGAATGGAATTTAAGCTATGGAAAATTAAATGACTTTATAGGGAAAGCCCAAGTCGCTGAATTTTACATGTCAATTGGAGAATATAAATCATTAAATAATAGCGTTCTGTTTATGTCATTATTGGGGAAAAGAAATTGGGTCGATAATCGTAATTTAAGTCAATCTAAAGTAATTAGATTTGGTGGATCCAAACTACTTAGAGGATATCATGACAATCAATTCTATGCTGACTGGGTTTTTATTCAATCCACTGAATGGATATTTGGGCCTTTAGATCGTACTCAATTATTTTTATTTGCAGATATACCCTTCACTTCTTCATTGAAAATTATGCCAGGGTATGGTTTGGGTATTCGTCAATATAATGGATCACTTTCATACAATATCTCTCTTGGCTTTCCTGGAAGATTTTCGGATGGAAAGATTCATATTTCTTTTACAACTGATTTATAATCTTTATTTTATTACTATTGTATGAAATTTGAAGTGCAAAACCCTAATTTTAAATTGGTTTTTTATGAAGAATAAATTATTTAACTATATCATAATTTTAATTTTAGCTTTTTATGGTTGTGAGATTGGTAAGCCTAGAGCCGAAGGAGCTGACAATGAACTGGTTGTAGTGACATCATTTGAAGACCGTGAATCTATTCAATCTGTAATTACTGCTTTATTTAATGACACTCTTTATTCACCTCAGCCAGAGCCGTTCTATAGAGTGGTATGGGTTGATCCAGAAAATTTTAATAATATTAAATTCCATGTAAATGTAATTGTTGCTGGTATTGGCAATAACACTAAAAATGTTGGTACGAGATTAATAAAAAATTTGCTTACTGATGAGCAATATACTTCTACAATTGAAGGTGACAATCAGCTTATTTATGCGAAAAATATTTTTTCACGTGATCAGAATTATCTCATTATCAATGGTCCAAATTTGGAAAAATTAATTGAGCAAGTAAAAGATAAGGGCGCATGGCTAAAGAAACAGTACGATGAATTATTATTTAAAAGACAAAGTATACATCTTTTTGAAGGATCTACTCGCCAAAAAGACTTAGAAAAATCTCTCTTGGAGAAATACGGTTGGACTTTAAAAATACCTTGGGGATACACAATAATTCGAGATAATGAAGAAGAACAGTTTTTTTGGATGGGAAGAGATATCCCTTATCGTTGGCTAGCGGTACAATGGAAAGATGGTTTGGTTTTTTCAGATTCAGCATCTGTCCACAATTATGCTATGTCGCTACCTCCTAAGTATTTTGGGCATATCCAATATTCAGATTATTTATTTAAAATTGAACCAGTATCATTTAATGACTGGGGTGCTTGGAAAATTTCTGGCTTATGGGAAAGCATTGAAGAAGCTCAAGGGGGGCCATTCATTTCATATCTTTTCTATGATGAATCTTCAAATAGATCATACTTTATTCATTCCATGATTTTTCATCCTGGCCAAGATAAATTTTTGCTACTAAAACAAGTTGATATAGTCGCACATTCATTTAAAGTGGATACAAAATATTAGAATGAAAACATTATTAATTACTGGTGCATATGGTCAATTAGGTGATGCTTGCGTAAAATTCTTAAAAAATAATTATAATATAACACTAAGTGGAGTCTCTCCATCTGATGGAGGTGTTCATCTTGATATTAGATCAAAGAGTTCTATTAAAAAAGTTTTGTCAGATATTGATCCTGATGTGATTTTAAACTTAGCTGCATTAACAGATGTTGATGGTTGTGAATTAGATCCACAACAGGCTAAAGATATTAATTTTAGTGGTGTAAAGAATTTGTGCCGGGATTTTAGTGGTCATTTTATACAGATTTCTACTGATTATGTTTTTGATGGTAAAAGTGGCCCCTATTCAGAAGAAGATGAACCAAACCCTAAATCAGTTTATGGGAAAACTAAACTTTTTGCTGACAATTGGCTTCTAGATAATTATTCTAAATCAACCATTATTAGAACTAATATATTATATAGCTATACTAAGCGAACTAAGGCAAGTTTTCTGAAGTGGGTTGTTGATTCACTTAATGATAATCAGAATATAAAAGTAGTTAATGATCAATGGAATAACCCAACTTGGACTGAATCACTTTCATCAGTTATTTCTAAAATAATTGATAACCAGGCATTTGATTTATATCATTATGGTGATAGAGATATTTTGAACCGATTTGATTTCTCTATTCTTATATCAAAAGTATTTAATCTTGATTCTTCATTGATTATGCCAATTTCATCTGATGAATTAAATCAAATTGCCCCTCGACCAAGAAAAAGCGGATTAATCACAAAAAAGATTGAATCCGAACTAGGAATCATACCTAAATCTGTTGAAACTTGTTTAAATGAAATTCGTAAACAATTCATAAAATGAAAACCATTATAATATCACCGACCTATAATGAAAAGGATAATATTAAAACCTTAATCAATGAGGTCTTTAAGCGGAACCCAAATTACCACATGCTTATTGTTGATGATAACTCTCCAGATGGAACTGCCTTAATTGTAAAGGAATTGCAAGAAATATATCCTAACCTTCATCTAAAGATTAGAGATAAAAAAAATGGCTTAGGAAAAGCTTATATTTTCGGTTTTAAATGGGCATTAAAAAAGAATTTTGATGCAATAGCTCAGATGGATGCTGATATGTCACACCATCCAAAAGAAATAAAAAAAATGACTCAACTTTTATCAAAATATGATTTGTCAATTGGTAGTAGATATATTGAAGGGGTGAGTGTAGTTAATTGGCCTATTCGTAGATTAATATTAAGCTATGGTGCTAATCTTTATTCACGAATAGTTACAGGTATGCCCATAAGAGATGCTACTGGTGGTTTTAAAGTATGGAAGAGAGAAGTTCTAGATTCAATAGATTTGGATAAAGTAAGGTCTTCAGGTTATTCTTTTCAAATTGAAATGAATTTTAGAGCATGGATTAAAGGTTATAAATTAATTGAGCATCCGATTATATTTATTGATAGAACAGTTGGTCAATCAAAAATGAGCAAATCAATAATGTTTGAGGCTATTTGGATGGTTTGGCGCTTACGAATTTGGCGTATTTTCGGATGGAATAAATAACTATTCATATTTTTAGGATTATCCCAAACAAATAAAAATAATATTAATGCAAGATTATTACTTAGAATTTGAAAAACCGATCAAAGAAATTGATTCAAAGATTTTAGAATTGGAAAACGAAGGATCTTCAAAAAACGCTTCCGAATTATCATCGTTAAAGTCAAATAGAGAATTAACCTTAAAAGAGATTTTTTCTAATCTTTCTCGATGGCAGCGTGTCCAATTGGCTCGACATCCACAACGCCCTCTTTCTTTAGATTACATTAATTATATGTCCCCAGACTTTATTGAGTTACATGGAGATCGATACTTTGGTGATGATAAAGCAGTAATTTGTGGGATCGGAATGGTAGATCAGGAAAAAGTAGTGATTATTGGACAGCAAAAAGGGCAAAATACAAAAGAAAATCTTTTTAGAAATTTTGGAATGATGCGTCCCGAAGGATATAGAAAAGCATTAAGAGTGATGAAATTAGCTGAAAAATTTAATTTACCTATAATAACATTGTTAGATACGCCAGGAGCTTATCCAGGAGTTGGAGCCGAAGAACGAGGACAAGGAGAGGCTATTGCTAGGAACCTTTTGGAAATGTCAAAACTTGAAGTACCAATAATTTCAGTCGTAATTGGAGAAGGTGCTAGCGGTGGTGCATTGGGTATTGGTATTTGTGATAAGATGATCATGCTCGAAAATACCTGGTATTCAGTTATCAGTCCAGAAGGTTGCGCATCGATTTTATGGAGAGATGCTGCAAAAGCTCCTGAAGCTGCTGACGCAATGAAAGTAATGCCAGATGATCTTAAAAAGATGGGAATATGTGATAAAATTGTAAAAGAACCATTGGGAGGCGCTCATCGCGAATTTGATAAAATAGCATCAAAGTTAAAAAAAATTATAATTAAAGAGATAAGTCTAATTAATAAAATTGATAAAAATAAGCTGCTAGATAGTAGGATAGAGCGATATGATAAAATGGGAATTTTTTCAGAATCTCAATGATAACTTTTAATTATAATACCAAAGTTTATTACAAAGATATTGATCAAATGGGGGTTGTTTACTATAACCGATATTTTGAATATTTTGAGCAAGCTAGAACAGAGTTGCTTGCAGATATCGGTTTAGTCGTGAGCGAAATTGAAAGAAAAGGATTTTATCTGCCAGTCGTTTCAGCAAAGTGTAATTATAAAAAAGGTGCGCACTTTGAAGATGAAATTATTGTTAAAACTACAATAAATGAATCACCTTTAGCTCGCTTAAAAATTGAGTATGAGGTTCGTAGAATAAAAAATAATGATTTTCTAGCGAATGGCTATACTATTCATGGATTCATAAATAAAAAAGGTCAACCAAAGCGTCCCCCTAAATTTTTGTTAGATATTATAAGTCCTTTTTTTATTTCTGATTGATTAGATATACTCCAAGAATTGCAAAAC
>JAYZKF010000115.1:0-6822 GCA_036163755.1 Fidelibacterota bacterium | reverse complement strand
GCTACATTTCCCATTGTTGACCCTAGAATCGTCTGCTGCTTAGAAAATAAATGCCGAATGTCAATACCAACCTTAGGTCCCGTTGTCGCGCCACAGGTGATCAATCGACCGCCCTTTCCAAGAATTCGCGTACTGATATCCCAAGTGTCCTTACCAACATGTTCAAAAACAACATCAACTCCACGGCCTTCTGTGAATAATTTAACTGATTTTGCAATTTCATCATTATGATGATCAAGAACCAAATCTGCTCCGACTGCAGATGCATGGATACGTTTTTTCTCTGTACTGCCAGTTGCAATAACGCGGCATCCTTTTGTTTTGGCTATTTGAATTGCCATTGTCCCAACACCTGAATTTGCCCCCCATACAAAGACAGTTTCTCCTTCTTCAATTTTTGCGCGATGAATTAACATGGCGTAAGCCGTTTGAGATGTCAACGGAAATGCTGCTGCCTCCTCGAATGATATATGTTCTGGCTTTAACCTTACATTCGCTTCAGGAACCGCAATATACTCACAATAAGTTCCATCTTGGGTTTCTCCAAGGATACCTATTTTATCGCAGTAATTTTCCTGCTCGCGTGAACAAAAATGGCAATGGCCACAATATACAAGTGGCTGAATACAAACATTATCGCCATCTTTAAATTGAGTGACATCATCTCCAATTTGAGCAATCACACCAGAACCATCGCTTCCTAAAATCATTGGCAAAGGCACCCCTGGGATACCACGCCTTACCCATAAATCCAAATGATTCATTGCAGCAGCTTTTACTTGAACAAGAACTTCACCTGTTTTTGGTTTTGGATTAGGTGCAGATTCACATTGCAAAATGCCAATATCACCATGTTCATGGATACGAACTGCTTGCATTAATTTCTATTGCTTGAAAAAAACTTATTGTCTAAGCTGTATTTTCCTGGTCCAATTAAAGAAATTGCAAGAAATATTGAAAAATAGATCCATGCTTTTTCAGGACTTCCAGTTCCAGTAATATGGTTTAAAGCTGCAAACAACATTGTTAAGGAAAGTAACATAGAAGATTGTTTCGTAAATAAACCAAATAAAATTAATACGGCACCAACAGATTCTGATAAAGAAGCTAAAAATCCAAAAAACGGATTCATAAAATCAATTAAATCTCCAAAATATTTTGTAACAGCATTGCCCAGCTTATACCATTTTTCTGGATTTATAATTTTACTCCAACCATGGTCAACTAACATATAATAGGATGGCAGTATCCTTAATAATAATAACCCTAAATCAATAAACTCTAATTCCCCTTTAAGAATTTTATTTAATGCTTTCACTTTTCATCCTCCTTTATATCTTCATAATCAGCATCAGAAATATCAAGATTTTTATATGATTCTTTTTCTCTAATTGATTTGCCTCGTAAACTAGAAAATATTTTTGATTCCTTAACCATGATATAGGCAATATATGCGATGCCAATATATATGATCATTTTAATCATAATTAAATTCCAGTAGTTGGGTTGAAAAACTTTGTACCAGTAACAGGTTGACGAATGTAATTAATTACTTCTTCTAAATCTTTGTGATTATTAACAAAATCTATATTGTTTGTATTAATAATTACTAGTGGGGTATCCTGATATCGGAAAAAATATTCATTATAAACTTGATTTAATGCATCAATATAATCTTCAGAAATATTTTTTTCGATATCTCTTCCTCTTTTTGAAATATTCTTCATTAGAGTCCCTGTATCAGCTTGAAGAAAAATAACTAAATCCGGTTGAATTACATTACGCTCCATCATATTAGCAACTGTATCATAAAGGGACATTTCTTTTTCATTCAGGTTTAATGAAGCAAACAAACGGTCTTTTACAAACATATAATCTGTAATTACGAGATTCTGGAACATATCAACTTGTCTAAGGTCTTGTTGTTGCTGATATCTTTGTAACAAAAACCATAACTGAGTCTGAAAGGCATGACGTTCAGGGTCTTCATAAAAATCTGATAGAAATGGATTATCTTCAAAAGCTTCAAGAACTAGTTTGGCGCTTAATTTCTCTGAAAGTAGATTTGCTAAACTTGTTTTACCAACACCAATCGTACCCTCAATAGCCACATAATACAAATTTCTCATGCAGTTTTTTCTAACTTATAATTTTTAACATTTGAAGTGTCAGGACAGACTTTCAATAATTCCGATACTGTCCGACCAAAATCTTGTACCATAAAATTTGGAGCAATTTCTTCCCATGGAACAAGTACAAACTTACGAGCAATTAAATCAGGATGGGGAATTTTTAAATTATTTAAATCAATTGACTTTGTTTCATATGCTAAAATATCAATATCAATTACTCGTGGATCATTTTTTTGATGATTAATGGGACGACCCAACATTAATTCAACACCCTGGCAAACTTGAAGCATTACTTCAGGATCAAGATCAGTTTTAATTTCTACGACAGTATTTAAAAACTTGGGTTGATCTAAATTGTATAATGGATCAGTTTCATAAATAGAAGCTGTCCTAACTACGACAACTTCTTCACGAACATCTAAAGCAGCAATGGAAGAAAAGATATTTGTTTCTCTATCACCAATATTTGAGCCAATACCAAGATAGATTAATTCAGACATAATCTTCTTTTGAACGATTTAGTTCAACTTCAATTGTATCCAATACACCCTTTACGGGAGCATGGGGTTTCCTTACTCGTACCAATATAGAATTAATGGGAAAATTAATTAAAATGTCTTTAGCTATAGAGTTTGCTAACGCTTCAATCAAATAAAACTTATCTTTATTAACACAAGTATCAACTGTCTTATAAATTTTCTCATAATTTACAGTATCATCTAATTCATCAGAATTACATGATTTTTTTAATGAGAGTTTCATTTCAACATCAACTTCAAATCTACCCCCAAGATGTTTTTCAGATTTATCAACGCCATGAAATCCATAAAACTGCATGTTTTTTAATCGAATCGTGCCCATATGAAAAAGAATTTACTCGGCGAGGTATTCTTTAGTCAAGCTGATGGATTGATTTATACACTATTTTTATAAAAGAATTGAAACATTAAACCTTTATATATCAATACAAATCAAAACCTTAGTTTATTAAATAAAAAAACCCACTATTATAATTAATAGTGGGTTTTTTATAGAGATTTAATTAATCACCAAGTTACATCATTCCACCCATGCCACCCATTCCTGGATCCATTGGAGGCATTGGAGGAGCTTCCTTCTCAGGGATTTCTGTAACAGCTGCTTCAGTTGTTAAAACCATACCAGCAATTGAAGTCGCATTTTGTACAGCAACACGTGCAACCTTAGTTGGGTCAATTATTCCAGCTTTGAACATATTTACATATTCACCTGTACGTGCATCAAAACCATAATCACCCTTGCCATCGCGGACTGCTTGCGCAACGATTGAAGGCTCAACTCCAGCATTTGCGCATATCTGTCTAAGTGGGGATTCTAATGCACGACGTACTATATCTACACCAACAGATTCCTCATCGTCAACTTTGACCTTATCTAAAGCAGAAATTGTTCGAAGTAAAGCGACTCCACCTCCGGGGATAATTCCCTCTTCTACAGCTGCTCTTGTTGCATGCAATGCATCTTCAACGCGAGCCTTCTTTTCCTTCATTTCTACTTCTGTGGCTGCACCAACATTAATAACTGCAACACCACCAGATAATTTTGCTAATCTTTCCTGTAACTTTTCGCGATCATAGTCAGATGATGTTTTTTCAATTTGAACTTTAATTTCGTTGATTCTTGCCTTGATACTATCTTTTGAACCATTACCACCTACAATAGTTGAATTATCTTTATCAGAGACAACACGCTTACTTGTACCTAAATATTCCAGAGTAGCATTTTCTAACTTATAACCTGCATCTTCAGAAATAACGGTTGCACCTGTTAAGACTGCAATATCTTCAAGCATCGCTTTACGTCTGTCGCCAAATCCTGGAGCTTTTACTGCAAGAACTTTAAATGTTCCACGAAGTTTATTTACAACTAATGTTGCTAGCGCTTCACCTTCGACATCTTCAGCGATAATCATTACTGGTTTACCAGTTTGCACAACCTTTTCCAAAAGAGGAAGAAGATCTTTCATATTCGAGATTTTTTTATCATAAATCAAGATATATGGATCTTCCAATTCAGCTTCCATGTTATCAGAATTAGTTACAAAATATGGTGATAAATAACCTCGGTCAAATTGCATACCTTCAACAGTTTCTAAAAATGTTTCAGCTGTCTTTGACTCTTCAACAGTTATAACGCCATCTTTACCAACCTTTTCCATAGCTTCAGCGATTTTTTCTCCAATTTCACGATCATTATTAGCTGAGATAGAGCCAACATTTGCAATTTGCTCTGCATCAGGTAAATCTTTGCTTTGAGATTGAAGAGCATCAACTACAGCAGTGGCAGCAGCATCTATACCACGTTTTATTGACATTGGGTTTGCACCAGCTGCAACATTCTTTAAACCTTCTGAAACTAGAGCTTGTGCTAGAACCGTTGCTGTAGTTGTTCCATCTCCAGCAACATCAGATGTTTTAGAAGCCACTTCTTTAACCATTTGAGCCCCTACATCTTCTAATTTATTTTCTAATTCAACTTCTTTAGCAACAGTAACACCATCTTTAGTAACAGTTGGTGCACCAAATTTCTTTTCTATAACAACATTACGCCCTTTTGGACCAAGTGTTACTTTAACTGCATCAGCAAGTTTATCAACACCAGCCATTAAGGCATTACGTGCTTCGACATCATATGAAATTTCTTTAGCCATTATGATTTACTCCTTAAAGCACAGCGAGAATATCACTCTCGCGCATGATTAAATATTCAGTTCCTTCAAATGAGAATTCAGTACCACTATATTTACCATATAGTATCCTGTCTCCTTTTTTAACTTCCATTGCAACAGTTTTACCAGAATCAGAAACTTTTCCTGGACCTGCCGCAACAATAGTACCTTGTTGAGGTTTCTCCTGCGCTGTATCAGGCAGAATGATACCACCAGAGGACACATCTTCAGCTGGTGCAGGTTCTACGACTACACGATCTGAAAGAGGCTTGACTTTAAGTGCCATTTTGTATGCTCCTATTTTTTGTTTTATTTAATATTAACTTAAATTTTTACATTTAGAATATATTTATATATATATGCAGCGCGGAATTTAGATAAATTGAACCTGATTTCAATGTTTTTTAGCAATCTCTTATTATGAGTGCTAAAAATGAATAAAGCTATTTCCCTGTACTCCCAAAACCACCAGATCCCCTTGTGCTCTCAGACAGTTCATCCACTAATTCGAAATGAATTGGAGATCCATCCATTGCAACTAATTGGAAAAGCCTTTGTCCTGATTGAACAGTATATGGTTCTTTCTTGATATTGTCTACAACTGCCATAATCTCACCTCTATATCCCCCATCAATAAGCCCTATAGAATTACATAATCGAAGAGGTGTTTTTGCGATACTAGATCTTGGCATAAGTAAATAAGGTCGACCATCTTGAGTCTCACAAGCAATCTGAAGATGAATTAATGTTGTTTCACCAGATTGAATGGTTTGTTCATTAATTACATAAAGATCAAGACCTGCATCTCCATCATGAAAATGTCCATGGTCTTTATATAATCTTTTAACCTCAGCATTAAATGGTTTAATTTTTAATTTCACTAGGTTCCCTCCTGCCAGGTTTGTAAATATTTTTTTTGATCATCCGATAAATCATCCAGATATATTTCATGTGATTCTAATGCAATTTTAGCAACCTCATTATCAATTGAAATTGGAACATCACATATTGAAGGTTTCAAATTTTGATAGTTTTCAACTAAATACTCAACGCATAGCGCCTGGATAGCAAAGCTTGCATCCATGATCTCAATTGGATGACCTTGACCTGTTGGTTGGGATAGGTTAACTAACCTACCCTTTGAAAGAAGAACTAGATGCTTACCATTGTTTAAATAATATTTGTCTACGTTTGGAAGGATCTCTTTTGATGAACTGGAAGAAGACTCTAAACCGTTTATATCAATTTCATTATTAAAATGACCAGCGTTCGCTAAAATTGCACCGTTTTTCATTTTTTCTATATGTTTTATACCTATGGCATGCTTATTTCCTGTTGCCGATATAAATATATCCCCTAGATGTACTATATCATCTAAAGAACCAACCCAACATCCATCATAGTGGGCTTCGAGCGCTCGATGATAACCAGATGGACCATCAGCACTACTAGAAGTTGTTTCGACTACAAAAACCTTTGCCCCAAGCCCTTTAAGGCGATTTGCTATACCTCTTCCACACCATCCATAGCCTACAACTATAATATTTTTCCCTGCTATAAGGGTATTTGTTGCCGATAGGATGCCTTCGATGACGCTTTGCCCCGTACCGTATCTATTATCAAATAGGTACTTAGAATTAGCATTATTTACAGCCATCACTGGAAAATTAAGCGCTTTATCTTTATGCATTGCACTTAACCTAACAATACCTGTAGTTGTTTCTTCACAAGCCCCTAAAATATTTTTTACATATTCAGGATATTTTTTATGCGCTAAAAATATTAGATCACAACCATCATCTATTAGAATTTGAGGTTGTGATGTCATGACGTTTTTTAAACATTCATAATATTCTTCATTGGTTTGATTCGCCCATGCATGAATATCCATTTCTTCAGATAGCGCTGCAGAAATATCGTCATCAGTAGTTAGCGGGTTGCATGAGGAGGCTGAAACTTCAGCTCCACCTTTTTGTAAGGTGC
>JAYZKF010000114.1:0-4903 GCA_036163755.1 Fidelibacterota bacterium | reverse complement strand
GGGTAATTGTTTTATCATTTACTTCAATTAATTTACCAGACATACTCTTTCCATTAATTAGCTCGACATCAATTGTTTGACCTAAAAAGTCAAAAAGACGATCAGAAAAACGGAAAACATCTTGATTAAGACGCTGCATCTTAACTCTCGCATTATCCAATGATAGGAAAGGCGAGTCTTTTATTATTCCTACAGGGAGAAGATCCCAAGTAATTGTACTTTGATCAGATTCGAGTGTCCAAGATACTGGCTGCTTGATAAGTGCAATCTCATCTTTATACATAGTAATAATCGCATTGTTTGATTGTCCTGTTAAAGAATATAAAAGGCCTATTGTTATAATAATTATTCTCATTGTAAAATATCCAAATTTGTTTTTATAAGATCAAATTCATCAGTCATATCTTTAAACTTTTGTTTCTCATGATCTATTACGCTCTTAGGAGCATTCTCAATAAAGCGTTCATTTTTTAACTTCTTTTCTACTGAATTTAAATGAGAGGTTAACTCATCTAAACGTTTTGTTAAACGATCCGTTTCATGGTCTAAATTTATTAATCCTTTTAGTGGAACAAAAAGTTCCATTTTTTTTACTACTGCAGTAGCTGATTGATCAGGTTTTTTTATGTCTTTGCCAATAGAAATTTTATTTATACTGGCAAGCGCTTTGATTATATCATCGAAAGATTCAAGATTTGATCTATATCCATTTACATTTCTTATAATTAAATCTGCCTTTTTACCTGGAGGAACATTCATCTGACTTCTTATCATACGTACAGCTGTAACAATTTCCTTTAATAGATCAACCGAATTCTCTGCAGTTTCATCTTTTTTTGAAGAGTCCCCTTCAATCCAAGGTGATATAATTAAGTCATGTTCTTTGTTATCTTTAAAATATGACCATAGCTCTTCAGTGATAAATGGCGCAAATGGATGTAATAAACTAAGAATACCCTTTATGATTTTGATGGAAACAGCTGCGGTTATGGCTGCTTTTTCTGGATCTTCTCCATAAAATCTTGTTTTTGCAATTTCAATATACCAATCACAGAAATCACTCCAGGTGAATTCGTAGATTAGCTTTGCTGCTTCATTAAAATGGAATTTATCAAACTGACGATTAACCTCAATGGCCGTCTGGTTTAATTGATTCAATATCCATCGCTCAGGAATATCTAATTCAATTTTAGATAAGTCTATCTTTGAAATAAGGTCTTCGTCGACATTCATTTGTACGAAACGAGAAGCATTCCAGAGCTTATTCATAAAATTTCTACCAATTTCTAATCTAGAATCTGAAAATAAAACATCCAATCCTTGAGGAGCCATTAACATAGTACCAAATCGCACTGCATCTGTCCCATATTCCTTGAACAATTCTAATGGATCAGGAGAATTTCCTAAGGATTTACTGAATTTTTTTCCTGTTTCATCTCGTAGGATAGATGTGAAGTATACGTTTTTAAATGGACTTTCTCCTGTAAAATGGTGTCCTGCCATTATCATTCGAGCGACCCAAAAGAAAATAATGTCTGGTCCAGTTACTAGTTCATTTGTGGGATAAAATGACTTCAAATCATCATTTTCATCAGGCCAATCATGTACAGCAAAGGGCCAAAGCCAGGACGAAGCCCAAGTATCCAGAACATCTCCATCCTGTAACCAATTTTCAGGGTCATCGGGACCATCAACTGAAACGTGTATTTTTTTTGAATCCTCTCGATGATACCACACAGGTATTTGATGTCCCCACCATAATTGGCGACTAATACACCAATCTTTTATATTTTCAATCCAATGATTATAGGTTTTTACCCAATGGTTAGGATAAAATTTGATTTCTCCTGAATTCACTACTTTGAGTGCAGGTTCTACTAATTCATCCATTTTTAGGTACCATTGGTCGGATAAATAGAACTCAATGGGCACATTCCCACGTTCGGAATATCCGATATTATGCGTATAATCTTCGATTTTATCGATTTTACCTTCTGATTCCATATCTGAAATCACAGCTTTTCTGGCTAATTCTCTAGTTAATTTTTGATATTTTTTCGGAACTTCCGAATTCATAGACGCGTCTTGGTTCATAATATTTATGAATTCCAAATTATGACGCTCCCCAATAGCAAAATCATTGGGATCATGAGCAGGTGTGACCTTAATGCAACCAGTTCCGAATTCAGGATCGACGTAATTATCTCCAATAATAGGTATTTCACGACCTACAATGGGCAAAATTGCCTTTTTCCCAATAAATTGACTATATCTATCATCTTTCGGGTTAACCGCCACAGCAGTATCGCCCAGCATGGTTTCTGGCCTAGTTGTGGCAACTATTACATGGTCGTCGGTTTCTTTTATGGAATATCTTAAGTACCACAATTTGCCATTTTTTTCCTTGTGAATAACTTCTTCGTCACTAATCGCTGATTTTGATGCAGGGCACCAGTTAACAAGTCGATGTCCTCTGTATATTAATCCCTCTTCATATAAATTAACAAAAGCAGTGATTACTGCTCTTGAATAATTTTTATCCATAGTAAATCGCTGTCTATCCCAATCACATGAACAACCTAATTTTTTCAGCTGATTAATAATTATATCGCCATACTTTTCCTTCCATTCCCAAGCATGTTTTAAAAACTCTTCTCTTGAGAGGGAATCCTTCTTAATTCCTTTTTCTTCTAATGATTGAACTACTTTGGATTCAGTCGCAATCGATGCATGATCTGTACCTGGAATCCAGCAAACATTTTTACCCTCCATCCTCGCTTTCCGAATAAGGACATCTTGTATGGTATTATTTAAAACATGTCCCATGGTTAACATGCCTGTCACATTGGGTGGGGGTATTACTATAGAATAAGACTCTTTATTTGAATCCGACTTACCTTCGAAATACTTAGAATCTAACCAGTGCTGGTACCAACGCTCTTCTAATTTGTTCCAATTATAAGTTTTATCGAGTAGTGGCGTTGACATCGATTAAGATTATTTTATAATTAACGATCTAAAATTAGACTAAATGCAGTAGTCAATTTGAGAACATTTTGATTTGCATTAACAAGGTTGCCTGATATAATTCTACCTAGGTTTCGCATGATTTTATATCCAACATCTGGGTTTTTATCACAAATTGAAAATAAATTCTCTTTAGTTACCTTTCCTAAAGTACAATTAGACTTTGCTTTTACATTAGCGGTTCTTCGGTCTCCTTCGCTAAACATCGACATTTCACCAAATTGAGGATAATCATCGCTGGAAAGTTTAATCAGGGCTTTTTCTCGCCTATCTATTTCACCTTTGTTCACAGATAGAGTCAAAACTTGGTTAACTTCAACTTCCCCTTTTAAAAGTAAAAAAACGCTATCTCCTGCATCCCCTTCAGAGATAAAATTTTCTCCTTTATCAACTTTAACTTCCTCTAAAACATCAACAAATAAATTAATATTTTCATTACTCAAATCTTCGAAAATTTTATAATTTTTTAATTTTTCAGTATTCATAGGTACCTCAAGGAATAATAATAGCTTGTTCGTCTTCTTTAATCATATGATTTTTTTCAGGGTTTATATGAACATGTACTTTACTTTCTTCTTGCAGTGAAATGCCTCCCTCTTTCAGTTTTCGTTCGATGAATGCATCAAGAGTGGATGCATCAGAGGAGAGTACTGCTCCAATACCTAAATTTTCATCTTCAGAGCAAATACCAATCAAGATTGCACGTTTTTCATTTTTATAATAGTCAGATAATTCATCATATGTCTGGCCAACAAATTTTTGTGGAATTTGCACCCTTTTTATACGAGCATGTGAATCACTTTCCATTAATTGATTCACTGTCTGGGGAATTCCAGGTTCAACGACGTGGGAAGCTAATAAATGTGCACTATAATCATCGCTGACCACAACTTCATCAGCTGCCGCTCTTTTAATGTGAGTTAAGTTTTCCCGATGTAAAATATAGGCCACCACCCTTATTGCATTACTTATACTTTTAATAGTTAACGTTGCAAAAATTGTTTTTTCATCGTGTGAAGCCAGTTCAGCTGTTGTTCCATTCGGAACAATTATGACAGTATTTGCATCTGTAATACTAGCTTTGTTTAGCGTTTCTTCATGAGTGAAGTCACCTGATACAAAATGAATATTCAACTTTTGGTATCTACTTTTTAGTGATGAAACTTCTTCAGGCGGTAGATCATTTACCAAAACTAAATCTCTAACAATATTATCATGATTGAGATTTTGTATTGAATCAATTACACTTTCTGCATTTGGATTCCATCCACAAAGCACAAGATGATCAGATAGACTTAATTTTTCCAAACCTTTATCCTCCCTAATTTTTTGCGCAACAAAAATTGATGATATTGAAGCTGTGAGCAGTGACACGAGTGAGATTCCAATAAACATAATAACGACAGCAAATAAGCGTCCTCCTGGAGTTGATGGAGAAAAATCACCATATCCAACTGTCGTCATCGTCACAATAGCCCACCAAAACGGGGTGTTCCCCTCAGAGATTTCTCCTGGTTCAATCCATTGTAAAATTAACCCACCAATAATTACTGTGACAAATAATCCAGCAAAAACTTGAAAAAAACGGTTTTGAAATAATGTTCTCAACCACAGACTCATATCTATAATTTAGTTATTCTTATCCAGATTCACTTAATTGAATCTGCAAAAAAGAAATTTTATTATTTTATTGACTTATAACTACTAAAACACTTAGTCTCCCTACGGAGGGTATATTCAATAGTGTAATTAATATGCACTATTTCTATACTTTATTGACGATAAAACAATTAACCTTAGGAGGCTTAATGAATACATTTAGCATTCCCAGATCGGTTACTAACCTTTTAATGCTTGTTGCAATGAGTACATTTCT